>JBDSAN010000256.1:0-7176 GCA_039922115.1 Jatrophihabitantaceae bacterium | reverse complement strand
GGCGCTACCGGCCCGGCCGGCAACGGCCCGGCCGGATCGCTGGCCAGGATCACCTGGGACGGGTCGACCGGGCTGTCAGCGGTCGCGGCCAGCCGTGCCTTATCGGCACCGATCACGGTGGCCTGGCTGGCCCAGTGGATACGCGGGAGGTAGTTCAGCCGCTGCCAGAGCACGACTCCGTCGCCGGCGTAGACCAGCTTCAGTGAGCTGGTTGCCGGATCGGGCCGGACCGCGCCGAGCTGGATCAGCCCGCCGTCCGTTGTCTTGGCGGTCACGCCGGCCTGGTCCACGGTGACCCGGACCTGCCAGCGCTCGCCAGGCTTAGGGGCCGGGCTTGCTGACTCGGCCGCCAGCGGCACCGGCACCTGCCAGTCGCCGGCCGCGATGTGCCGGCTGTCGCTGGCAATCACGCTGCCGTCGGCGCGGCTGAGCACCACGGTGACCGTGGTTCGCGCCGCGGTGGCGGTCAGCGGCAGGCTCACTCCACGCACCGCACCGGCCGCGATGGTGGCGCGGTAGCTGGTACCGGGGGTCAGTGGCTGGCTGCCGGTACTGCTCAGCAGCGGATCGACCGTGCCGAGCAGCGGCTGCGGGTTGGACAGCGTGCCGGGCAGCACCGCGTCGACGTCGGCAGCCAGGTAGCGCACTCCCAGCCGGTCCAGGCCGGGCTCGTTAACGAGCTTGCTGGCCAGCGGGGTGAGCAGGCTGTAGGTCGGGCCGCCCTGGAACGAGGACGGGTCGATCGCCAGCAGCAGATCCTTCATCGGCTTGGGAAAGAAGCCGTGCCCGGTGATGGTGCGAATGCCGTAGTAGGCGGTCACGTTCGGCCGCAGGGTGTAGCCGAGGTTGCCGATCCGATCGTGGCCGGTGTTGGCCTGCAGGTAGCGGGTCACCCCGAAGGACGGGTAGAACTGCGAGCGGTCACCGGTCGGCCAGTAGAACGAGGTGGCAGCCAGCGCCTGCAGTCCGACCGCGGCCACCAGCGCGACCAGCGCGCCCTGCCGGGCCCATCGCCAGCGCAGGGCGAACACCGCCAGCACCGTGATCACCGCCAGCGGCACCGCGGCGATCAGCACGTCCTGGCGTACCGAGCTGGACAAGCCCTTGTAATGGCCGTGCACCATCAGCGCACCGACCGAGCCGACCAGGCCGGTGATCAGCACCAGCACGGTCACCGTCAGCAGGTTCCAACCAGCCAGCCGGCGCCGCCACCAGGCATCGGCCCAACCGGCGTTCCAGTCGATGCCACGCAGGCCGTCGAAGCCGGCCGCGGCGAGCACCGCAACCGGCACGCCCAGCTGGGACCGCAGCCGTCCGATCGGGTTTCCCTTGAAGATCGGCAGGTGCCCGATCCAGTTCGACCAGCCGCCCTGAAAGTAGGTCAGCCCGATCACGAACAGGATCATCAGCCCGAAATAGACGCCGGCTTCGCGCCGGACCCGGCCGGTCAGCGCGTAGATGCCGCCGAGGGTGCCCAGCACGAGCACCGCCGCGCCGACGTAGGTGTTGATGTCCATCGGGCTGGCGCCGACCCACAGGCTGTTGCCACCGAAGCTTTCCGGGAAGGTCGTCGACAGCAGGTAGTGCACCTGGGAGTCGGAGAAGAATCCGCTGTCCCGATAAGACAGATCGACCTCTTGCAGGAACTGCTTGACGAACGGCAGCAGCTGAAAGGCGGTCAGCCCGATCCCCAGGCCGGCCGCGATCGCGAGCGCGGCGATATCGCGCAGCATCGCGGCCGTCTGGTGCCGGCGCACCGCGATCACCCGGACCAGGGCGTACCCACCGGCCAGGTAGAAGGTCTGGCCGGCGACCGCCGGAAAGCCACCGAACAGCAGCAGCGCCGAGGCCAGCGCGACCGGCACGATGGTGCGCCAGCGCCGCTCCTGCACGAACCGCTCGATCGACCAGAACATCATCGGGATCACGCATGCGACCGCGACCTGCGGCCAATTCGTCCAGGCGATCATGAAGCCGGTCATCGGGTAGATGAACCCGGCCAGCGCGGCAGCCACCTTGCTGCCCTTCAGCCGGCGGATCAGCAGGTAGCTGAACACCGCAGCGAAGGCCATCTCGGCGAGCTTGGACCAGCCCGGGGCCAGCCAGGTCGGTAGCACCAGGTACAGCCAGCGACCGGGCGAGATCACCCCGTAGATCGGCGTGCCCAGCAGCGACGAGCCGCCGCCGACGAAGTTCGACCAGCCGGCCAGGTCACCGTGCCAGAACCGCTTGGCGATCTCGTGCATGCCGGGCACGAAGAAGTCCAAGTGGTCGGAGATGTAGATCGAACTCTTCGACTGCGGGTTGGCTCCGGGCGCTGATGACCACGGGGTGAACCGATCGAACAGGTCCAGGCCGAGAAAGACCTTGGTACCGATCAGGGACGGACCGAGCCGGATCATCACCAGTGCGGCGCTGATCAGGGCCAGCGCCGCGGCGAGCGCCCGGTTCAGCCAGCGCGAGCCGCCATCGAGGCCGGTCCGGTCCACTGCAGCGCCAGCCGGCTCGGCCAGATCGGTGTCATCTGGTCGGGGCTGGCCGGCACCGGGCTGCACGGAAGTCGTCACGAGAGGCGAAGTCTAGCCACGTCGGCTGGGAAGCTGGTGTCCGGCGCAGCGACACCCGGCTGGCCGGCGCCGTCGCGGGCCGCACCCAGCCAGCTGGCAAGGACGGCGGCCAGCGCGGTCAGGCCAGTTAGGATGAGCACCAGGACGGTCAGCAGGCCGGGCACCGGCGCCCAGCCGATCACGTAATGCAGAGCCGAAGACATTCGATCCCGCCGGCTCGGGCTGGCATCGGACATGTCGACGTCCAGCAACCGGTAGGCCGACATCGCCGCGAAGACCAGGGCCGCGGTCAAGCTCGCAGGTGGTACCCAGCGTGCCCGCCGGCCAGCCACCAGGCACAGCGCCACGCTCATGCAGATCAGCAGGCCGAGCATGGCCGGCAGCAGGTAGCGCGCCTGGTCACCGGCCAGCTGATGGCCACGCAGGTAGCGCGGTCGCGCACCGAGATACATCACCGCAGCGGTCAGCAGCGCCGGCAGCAGCAGGCTCACCGACCGGTCCAGGCGCCAGCCAATGCCCTGCAGCCAGGCCGACCGGCCGCGAACCCGGCGGCTGCCGGCGACCACACCGGCCAGCGTCGCGAGCACCGCCGCGAAGGCGATCGGGTAGAGCAGCCAATGCGCCAGCGACGGCTCGTCGATCAGGCCGATCGAGCCCCAGGCTCGCGCCCCGAGCAGTCGCAGGAAATTGACCAGGAAGTTCAGCTCGGTGGCCCCGTCCCGATCCCGGCCGAAGACCTGTTGCCGGACGGCATCGCTGAGATCCTCCAGCCCGTCCGGTTGGACGGCGCCGTAGACCACCAGATTGCGCACCCACCACCAGCCGCCCAGCGCGGTGCCGATCGCGCCGGCCAGCAGCACCGGCCGCCAGCTCATCGCCAGTCGCTGGCGCAGCCGTCCGGACGTCCCGGCCAGGTAGGCCAGCGCGATCGCCGGTGGCATGACCAGGGCGAAGCCCTTGCTGAGCAGGGCCGCTGCCCAGGCCAGGCCCACCAGCACCGCGATCGATCGCCGCAGGTCGCCGAAGGCCACCCGCACCAGCAGGGCGGCCAGCACGGCTGAGCTGAGCAGCATCAGCGAGTCGTTGTTCACCGCTGCGCCGGTACGCAGGTAGGACGGTATGGACAGCGGCAGCGCGGCGGCGGTCAGGCCAACCCAGCGGGAGCCGGTCGCCCACCGGCTCGCGCTGAAGATCAGCAGCGGCACCGGTAGCAGCAACAGCACCGACAGCAGCCGAAGCCAGGCCACCTGCACGTCGAACCGGCGATCGGCGAAGTGCGGCAACAGGTAGCTGAAGACGGCTGCCAAGCCGTAATACAGCGGTGGGTGCTGGGTCATCTGGTTCGGGATCGGCGATTGCGCGGGCTCCGTACCGAGCGCATCGAAGGACGGCCGCTGGCTACGCGGGACCGGGGTGGCCTTACCGACGTGGGTGCCGAACTGGATCGAGGGCACCAGCGACACTGCGGCCTTCACCCCGGACTGGTACTGCCGCTCGCCGGTGCCATCGAACCACTCGCCGTGCCGATGCGCCAGCACGTAGTCCACGTGCGCGGCTTCGTCCGGATTCTGGAAGGCCGGGTATAGCACCGTAGTGCAGGTCATCAGCAAGGCCTGCAGCGCGACGATCAGCCACAACCGCCGTGGGTAGCGTCGGGCACGCCGCTCGGGCGCTAGCGTTGCCGGCTCGCCAGAAATAGCTGGTTCCAGCTCAGGACGAGCGCTTGGCCTGCTTGGCCTGGATCGCGCGCTTCACCTTGCCGGCGTAGGGCCGCAGCGTCCGGTAGGCCTTGTGCGCGGTGTTGGAGGCTGCCACCGCCTTGCGCATCGGGGCGCCCTTGCTGCCGGCGCTGCGGCGCAGGAACACCAGCGCCTGCGGGAAGAGCACGCCGGACGGTACCCACTCGACGATCTGGAAACCGGCCGCGCCCCAGACCCGTTCCACGTACTGGCTCGGCGCGGCGGCCCAGCCGTAGTAGTCACCGGTGCGCATCTCGCCACCGCCGCTGCTGGCGTACTGGATCTCACCGTTCTTGAAACCGGCCTGGGCGGCGGCCAGATCGGCGAAGGTGGTGGCCAGCGACTCGGCGAACGGGTCGGCCTGGCCGGCCTTCACCGCGGCCTGCGCCCCGGCGATCTGGCCGAAGAAGGCAGCGTCGAGCACGGTGATCGCGACCACGCCACCGGGCGCGATGATCCGGCCGAACTCGCCCGCCCAGGCCTCGTGGGCTGGCCCGGACAGGTGCGAGAACACACTGAAGGCGACTGCCGCATCGATCGAGGCCTCGCCCAGCACGGTGGGCGGTTCGGGCGAGATGGTCAGCGCGTTCACGCCGGGCAGCGTGCTGTTCAGCAGGGCGGTCATCTGGTTGTCCACGTCGATGGCGTGGATCTTGGCCGCAGGTACTTTGGTCAGCAGGGTGCGGGTGATCCGTCCCCAGCCGGAGCCGAAGTCTAGGATCCGGTTCAGCTCGGCGAAGCCACCGCGGCCATGCTTGGCCGCGAACTGATCGGCGACGGTGACGAAGGTCTCGGCCTCGGCATAGGCGTTCTCATAGGACAGGCCGACGAACTTCAGCTGGATCTCTTCCGGCGGATTGTCCGGAGTCACCACCGACACGTCGATCACCTCGGGCAGCGACTGCATCGACGTCGCCTTTGCAAAGGCGATGACCTGATCTGAGAAGCTCGTGTCAGCCATGGGGTTCCTTAATGAGATCGCTTGATGAGGTCGCAACGTGAATCGCTGAGGTTCGCTGAGTTTCGCTGAGTACGGTAACCGCTCAGGGCCCGGGTTCGGAAAACCAACCCGGACCCTACCGGCCGGCGCCGCCGGATGGGAGCGCTCATCGCGGCGCCAGCAATGCCCTGATCTGGCGCATCGCTTGGGCAAACGGGGTGTTCTGGTCGGCGGCGAAGCGCCGGATCCGCCACCAGCGCAGCGGGTAGCGCAGCAGCAGGCGCAGTTCGTGGCGGCGAGCCAGCGTCCAGCGGCCCTGCTGGTCACCGAACGAGGCGCCACCCTCGTGCCGGACGAAACTGTGCAGGGCAGCCAGGTGGATCAGGCCGTGCTGGGCTGCCCGCAGGCTCCAGTCGACCTCCTCGCCGTAACCGGGGTCGAAATGCCGGTCGAACGGGCCAACCTGCTCGATCGCGGCCCGGTCGAACCAGGTGCAATGCGCGACCGCTACCGGGATCGCGGCCGCGGCCGGGACGGCCGCCCGCACGCTCGCCAGCCGTTCATCCTCAGCCGGGACGGCGGCCAGTTCGGGCACGCTGAGCAGACTGCCCTCGGTCGCCAATGCGCTTGCGCTGGCGACCTGATCTCGACTGCCGATAGCGTCGGCCAGGCCTTCGAACCAGCCGGGCAATACCTCGACGTCGCTGTTGAGCACCAGCACGTCCCGGTCGCCGGCCAGCTCGAACAGCTCGTTGACGGTGCCGACGAAGCCGACGTTCGTCTGATGGCTGACCAGCCGCCAGCGACGGCCGGTGGCGAGCCAGCCGGCGATCGATTCCTCGGCCAGCCGCTGCGGGCCGCAGTCATCGATCAGAACCAGCTCGACCTCGACCGGGGTGCTGCGGTCCAGGGCGCGCACCGCCCGCTCGGCCAGGTCCAGCCGGCCATAGACCGGTATCCCGATCACGACCCCAGCCGGCTCAGCCTGCTCAGCCGGCTCAGCGGGCTCAGCGGGCTCAGCGGGCTCAGCCGAAGACAACGTCGCGCACTGCCTGCAGGTAGCTGCGGCCGTACCGCCGGGACGGTTCGAGCACCGCGCCCTCGGCCCACTCGTTCCAGGCGTTGACGAAGACCAGCCGGTTTTCCGGGGGCCGGTGGCTGACCGCCGAGCAGGCCGCCGACAGCCAGCGGCGGAACGTGTACGGGTTCGAGCCGTACCACAGGTCCGATCGCCACTGCCGCCGCGCGGTGTTGTCGAAGGTGACCATCACACCGGGAAAGTTGGACTCATGCTGGCCGAGCAACCGGCGCTCGGCATCGGCCACCATCGACTGGTAGCTGAGCAGGTTGCCGTGGAATCGCCGATCGACATGCAATCCGCCGTGTGGCACCCAATCCCACTTCAGATTGTGCGGCGGGAATCCGAGCAGGCCGTCAATATCCAAGGTCGCGCCGGCCAGGCCGTCGAACTCCTTGGCCACATCGACCGACAGGATCAGCAACTCGCCGACGCCGGCTTCGCGCGCCCGCCGGCGCCAATGCACCAGCACCGACTCGAAGTCCGGGATCTGGGCGATCCGGTAGACCGCGAGCACCGGCTTGCCATCGACCCGGACGTAGCGGTCATCAGCCAGGAATTCCATTACATCGTCGATAAATTCGGTCGCCGGCACCCGGTCGTAGTCCTGGCCCATCAGCACGTCGGAGGTGCGGCCGTCCCACCGGCGGGTCCAGTTCTCGTTGGCCCACATCAGGCAGAACGGGAAGTCGATGGTGCGGTCGGCGAGCATCGCCTCGGTGGGGGTTTCGAGCAGGCGGCGGCGGTTGAACCAGTAGAAGTAGTGGACGAAGCCGCCGAGGCCGGCATCGCGGGCCAGTTCCACCTGGCGGCGCATGGTGGCGCGGCCTTCGGGCGTGTCGCCCAGCCGGT
>JBDSAN010000255.1:0-3232 GCA_039922115.1 Jatrophihabitantaceae bacterium | reverse complement strand
CGGCCTTGTGCTGGCCGATGAGATCAACCGGACCCCGCCCAAGACCCAGGCAGCGCTGCTGGAAGCCATGCAGGAGGGCCAGGCCACGGTTGAGGGCCGGACCTTCGACCTGCCGCGTCCGTTTCATGTGATCGCGACGGCTAACCCGATCGAGTACGAGGGCACCTACCCGCTGCCCGAAGCGCAACTGGACCGGTTCCTGCTGCGGGTCTCCTTCGGCTACCCGAGCCCGGAGGAGGAATGGCAGGTACTGCAACGCCGGGTGGCCCGCCGCGCTGAGCAGATCAACCTGAACCCGATCCTCGACCCGGCAGGGCTGCTGGCGCTGCAGCGGGTGGTGGAGAACATCGAGGTCGAGGAAACCGTCGGACGTTACTGCGTGGCGCTGGTCGATGCGACCCGGTTCCACCAGCACCTGCTGGTCGGATCCTCGCCGCGCGGCGCGCTGGCGCTATTGCTGGTCGCGCGGGCCTACGCGCTGATCAATCACCGGGACTACGTCACACCCGATGACGTCAAGGCGGTGGCGATCGCGGCGCTGGCGCACCGGGTCACGCTGCGTCCGGAGATGTGGATGCGCAACCTGTCACCGGCTGACGTGATCGACTCGGTGCTCAGTTCGGTAGCGGCGCCGGCGAGTGCGGCGAACCGGCCGAGCTACTCCGCGGCTGGCCGGCCTTGACCCAGCCCGGCAAGCCGGCCTGGCTCGCGACGCCCGCGCTGGGCACCGCGGTCGGATCGTGCGCGCTGCTGCTGTTGCTCGCGGTCATCCTGCGCCGGCAGGACCTGCTGGTGATCGCGCTGCCGATGGTGGTGGGAACCGTGCTGCCACTGCTCAGCCGCGCCTACCGGCCGCCCTCGATCCGGGCCGAGGTGGCCACGACGACGCTGCTCGAAGGCGAATCGACCGTACTCACCGAGCAGATCCAGGCCGCCGAACCGATCGATGTGATCCATCGGCGGGTGGTGCTGGAAGGTCAGCTGAGCCTCGCCGAGGGCGGCATCGACCTGTGCACCTCAGTGCGGCCCGGCGAGACTGGCACGGTCAGCCATCAGTTGAGCAGTCCGCGCTGGGGCCGGGGACGGGTGGACCGGTTCCTGATCAACGCGACCACCGCGCACGGGTTGCTGCGGGCCAACCTGGAATGCCCGGGGCAGGTGAGCGTGCAGACCGTCCCGTTGCGGGAAGGCTTCCGGGCAACCGAGCGGGTGCCCAACGCCGCCGGCGTGGTTGGTGGCCACCGCTCGCGCCGGACCGGCGAGGGTGTCGATTTCGCGGGCGTGCGGGCCTTCGCCCCGGGCGACCGGCTGCATCGGATCAACTGGCCGGTCTCGACCCGGACCGGGCAGTTGCACGTGAGCGCCACCTACTCCGACCGGGACACCGAGGTGGTGCTGGTCCTGGACACCTCGGCGGAGGTGAGCGACCGGGCCGGTGCCTCGACCACCATCGACCTCGCGGTCCGGGCCGCGGCATCGATTGCCGAGCACTACCTGCGCAACGGCGACCGGGTCGGCATGCTGGACCTGTCCCGGGCCGGCCGTCCGATCCGGTCCCGGACCGGCCGCAGCCAGCTGAACCGGCTGGTCGAGATCCTGCTCGACGTGCGTACCGCACCGGCTAGCGAGCAGTCCATCGGACGGGCGCTGTCGCGGATCTCCAACCGGGCGTTGGTGATCGTGCTCAGCCCGCTGCTGTCCGATGAGCTGGCCGCCACGGTAGCTGGGCTTGCCCGGACCGGACGATCCGTGGTGGTGGTCGACACCTTGCCAGCCGATGTACTGCTGCCCGAGCCCGGCGAATGGACCGAGCTGGCCTGGCGATTGCAGCTGCTGCACCGGACCAACCTGGTCGGCGCGCTCGCTCAGCATGGCGTGCCGGTGGTGCCGTGGCTGGGCAGTGGCAGCCTGGATCAGGTGCTGATCGGGCTGAGCCGGATCGCCGTCGCACCGCGAGCGATCCGATGAGCGTCCCGGTCGGCTACCCGCGCCGCTCGCTGGGCCTTCGAGATTCCCGGATCGGCAGGCACACCCCGCCGCCCCGCCACTCGCCCGATGTGCGGTTGCCGTGGGACGCCTCGGCGGTCGCGGTCCGGCTGGTGGTGCTGCTGGCAGGTGTCGCGGTGCTGCTGGTGCCAGCGCAGCCGAAGCCGATCGTGTTCCCGCTGCTGGTGATTGGCCTGGCGATCGCGGTGACCAGCCCGGCCCGCGGCGGGGCCGCGGTCGCGGTGATCGCCGGCATCGCCGGCTGGTTCGCCTGCTACGGCACGCACGGGGCGCCGCCGGTCTGGCGAGTGCTCGCCTTCGGCTGCGCGCTCTACCTGCTGCACAGCAGCGCCGCGCTGGCCGGTGCGGTGCCGATCAGCGCCCGGCTGGACCGTCCGACCGCGCTGCGCTGGGCTCGTAGGTGGCTGCTGCACGTGGCCATCGCCGGTGCGCTTGCCGCGATCAGCTACGCCAGCACCAGCGGCCTGCCCGGCAGCGCCTCGCAGCTGGCCGAGCTGGCCGGCCTGACCGGAGCGGTGCTGGTGTTGGGGGTCATCGGCTGGCTGTTCAGCCGATCCTTGCGGCGGTAGGCCCCGTTCTGCTCCGACAGCGTTTAGGCTCTGCTGCATGAAGATCGCCGACCTGCCGCTACCCAGTACCCAGGCCAGCTCGCTGGCACTGCAGGTCGCGCAGCGGTTTCATTCGCCAGGACTGGTCAACCACTGTCGACGGTCCTACCTGTGGGCAGCCGCGCTGGGCGTGCAACGCGGACTCGATTTCGATGCCGAGCTGCTCTACGTCTCAGCGATGCTGCACGATATCGGCCTGACCGCCGCCTTCGACAACCACACCGTCGACTTCGAGACGGCGGGCGGCTATGTCGGCTGGGTGTTCGCGGCCGGCGCCGGCTGGCCGGCCGAGCGCCGGGACCGGGTCGGCGAGATCATCGTCCGGCACATGTGGCAATCGGTGGATCCAGCCTTTGACGCCGAAGGTTTCCTGCTGGAATCGGCCACCAGCCTGGACATCACCGGCCACCAGCCGCAGCTGTGGCCGACCGAGTTTTGCGCCGAGGTAATTGCCAGCATTCCCCGGCTGGACCTGGCCGTAGAGTTCGCTCGCTGCTTCACCGAGCAGGCTGAGCGCAAGCCGGACTGCAATGCCGCCCGCTCGGTGCGCAATGGCATCGTCGAGCGGCTGGCGGCCAATCCGCTGGAACAGCTGGCCAAATAGCCGGCGGCCGGCC
>JBDSAN010000254.1:0-7624 GCA_039922115.1 Jatrophihabitantaceae bacterium | reverse complement strand
ACCGCCAAAGCCTGAGCCGCTCGCGGTTGTCCCGTCGGGCCTGCCGATCGCCGACGTGATGCAGCGTCTGGCCGAGATCCAGAAGCAGCACCCGCACGCGGTCGTGAAACGAGGACGGGCGAACCGGTGGGAGGTATGGCCCAACACTCGCCCCGAGGATGCCGGTCCCATCTAGGCAAGTTCGTCTCTCGCACCGTTTCGGGTGGAGGAAATCTGGAGGATCGATCTGCAGTCAACGGATCTCGACGGCTCTGAACGGCAGTCAACTGCACCAACTATGTCCGGGTAGATGCGTATACCCCAACAAACATGGGGCCTCTAGAGGGCGGACGTTCGGCCTGGCAGATGGAGGCTCGATTGAGCGTCGAGAGGCGTCTCTAGGCCCGTATTTCGGGGCCTTCGACGTCGACCCGGCGGCTTGACCCCCACACCGCCCGCGCCGACAAACCCTCCGACAGATGCAACCGGCGGATCTCCGCCCAATCCTCCACGGCAAGCACACCCTCACTCTCTAGGGTGGCCCGCTTTTCAGTCGGCAACATTGGCCCACTATTGGCTCAGCAGCGACATTCACGAACGCAAATCGTATGCGGATTGTCAGATGATGGGCGCATCATCGTCGGGTGTCCAAGCGCGCCCAGAAGCCGCACAAGCGGTGCTTGTTCTGTGGGCAGGCCGCTCCGACGAGCACGCATGGCCGCAGTGGTTGGGCAGGGGTACCGAGGTCGAGCCGAAGCAGGTGACACGAATGATCGGCTACGGCCGCACTTCGGATCAGGAGATGTCCGAGGCCCCGAACCTCATCGTGGAGAAGAAGGGCTCGGTGCTCACAGCGCGAATCCGAGAGGTGTGCCGCACCTGCAACAACGGATGGATGAGCCGCTTGGAAACCGTGGCCCAGCCCCTTCTCGAGCGACTATGGGCACCCACCTATGCTTTCGGTCGAACGGCGCTGGACGTGGATGAAGCGGCTCTCGTAGCGACTTGGGCGACGAAGACGGCCTGGGAACGTGAGCGCACGTCCGATCAGGCCGTGACGGCGACGGAGGAGATGCGCCGGCACCCCATGGACCAGCAGTTGCCGCCAGAGTTCACGTCGGTCTGGATAGCCCGCCATCAGGGTCGGACCAACTTCGGTGTTTTCGTGGCGCGAGTCGAGGCGACTCATCAAGACGACCACTGGTCTACCGACCGCCGCCGGCACGTCCTTATGTGCGTGATGACCTTCCGCGGCCTGTCGGTTCTCGTGCGCACCGATGACGGGTGGGGCGTCGCGCAGATGGAACTGCCCGAGAGCCACTGGCGCAAGATGTGGCCGGTTTCAGGGCCAATTCGGTGGCCGCCGCCAATGGCAGTCAGTGATGAGGACGTGCAGGCAGTTGCGATGCGTCATAGCTGGCTGCGGCATCCCGACGTGCCGATCTTTGTTCGCGATCGACGCGGGTTCCAGAGGTGTCCGCTACGAGCACGTGCGGTTCGAGGGCGCCTCGCTCGTGAGTCTGGCCTAACGGGGCGTGATCATTCCTGGCGGGTCTCGAACGGGCTTATCACCGAGGTGTAAGGCGACGCCAGCCTGCGCTACCGTGCAATGTGATGCAAGTCACACTAACGCTTATTGGCTAGATATGGGTACAAGGTACAAGATAATCATGTTCGACCTTAGGCATGCCCCGGCCAACCTGGAACTCCTTATTGCGCTAATGCGAGCGCAGCATGCCATATGGGCCTGAATAGAAGAGGAGTATGTATTCGCATGGCGTGGAATAATGATATCTCTCTTTTTCATCCCGCGATCGATCTATTCGATGAAACTCTTCGCGAAGGCGCGGAACGGGCGCCGGTGGCTACTTCCATCGCCGATAAGTGCACGCTGGCCCGCGCCATCGCAGGAGCTGGCACCAAGACGATAGTCGTGGGAATGTTTCCCGACGTGCCGCACAACATCGAGCTCCTCGGCGCCCTGCTCGACGAGCAGAAAGAAGGCTTGATCCCGGCTGAGGTCCGGTTCGTTGTCATCTCCCACCTGGGCATCACCATGGATCAGAGCCTGGCGGCACTCGACGGTCTCGGCCGAGACCTTGACCGGGTCTGGGTGCTCGCCATCCACGCTGCCTCCGACGAGCAGGTCAAGTTCCTGTACCCGACCATCGTGGCCAAAGACGGTCAGCCGTTCGACCGATCGGAATGGGAGGCCCGCACCGTCGAGGATCGTCGGTCCGCCAATCTGGAGTGGTACCAGGCCCAATTGGTGGC
This sequence comes from Jatrophihabitantaceae bacterium, assembly GCA_039922115.1. GTDB lineage: Bacteria > Actinomycetota > Actinomycetes > Mycobacteriales > Jatrophihabitantaceae > Jatrophihabitans_A. The sequence goes on along the minus strand of JBDSAN010000254.1, from coordinate 5,371 downwards.
GCTGAAGCCACTGCCGACTCAGGGCGGCTTCATCGCCGGGTTCATCGACGCTTTCCGTGCTGATGTCGGCCACATGGTTAACGCGCTCGGGATTGCCAGCGCAAACGGCATCGGTGAGGTGCGGTTGATCGATACGGCCGGCACCTGTGTTCCGGAGCAGGCCCGGGTATTCATCGGTGACATGGTCCGGGAATTCCCCGCCATCCGGTTCTACGGCCACTTCCACGACGACTTCGGTATGGCGTCGGCGAACGCCGTGACCGGGCTCAGCGTCGGGCTCTGCGGCGCCGACGTCACCATCGGAGGGTTCGCCAACCGCGCCGGGCATCCCGCCACCGCAGAGGTGGTGATGGCGCTTCGCCAGCTCTACGGCATCGAGCTGCCGGGCTATCGGATCGAGACCCTGTATGAACTCAGCCGTTTGATCGAGCGCATCTACTGCTTGCTCGAGAGCCCGGCCAACGCGGTCACCGGGATCGTGACGCATGCCGTGCAGAGCGGTATTCGTACCGAGTTGCTCAACCGTTCGCCGCGGATCTTCGACAACCTGGACCCGGCTGACGTCGGGTCGGAGGAGATCCGGATGTTCGGGGTTCGCAGTGGCCAGGATGGGCTGCTGCGGATCCTGCGTGAGCACGAGGCGATCCTCGCCGCCGACGGCATCGAGGTGACCCCGGAGTTCGCGTTGCGGCTCTACGACAAGTTGGTCGAGGAGTGGGAGCTTCGTAGCGAACGGGCTAAGCGCCGGCTGCTCGACACCATCACGGCTTACCAGAGGGCGCTCTACGACGCCTTCTTCACCGAAGCGGCAGTGCTCGGCTGGGTCAGAGAGACTGCTCCGTCCTTGAAGGGTGTGTCATGACCGACCTGCTTGCCCACGCCGACCTGTCCACCTTGGCCCGAACGATCGGGCCGGAAACCCCGCCGTCTGCCCTGGAGGAGTTTCAGCAGCAGGTTGACGAGATCGTCCACAGTGCGCTCGTCGACGGCAACACCTCGAGCGAGCTCGAGCTGCATCGGTTCATGTACGACATCAGCGCCCACGCGATCTTGCCACCGTGGGACACGCACTACTTCGACTGTGAGCACCCGGTCGTGCTCACCGCCCACCGCAAGGCGCAGGATGCCTGGCTGGCGCACGACACGGCGCGGGTGTCGGCCGGCCAGACCGTGCCTACCGAGCCGGACAGCTTCGTGGCTTGGGCCAGCGCGGAGTGTGAGAACCACGCCTCCGGGGTGACCCACCCGCTGTTCGCCTTCCTCGCCGAGCACGCCAGCTTCGAGCAGCTCAAGCACTTCCTGGGCCAGGAAACTCCGTTCGACATCCACTTCGGCGACCTGGTAGCGCTGCTGATGCCGGGTGTGCACGGAGAACCGAAGCTCGAACTGGCCGGCAACTTCTGGGACGAGATGGGACGGGGCAAGCTCGCCGGCACCCACCGCCAGCTGCGGCTGAGCATGATGGAGCGGGTCGGCCTGTCCCTCGATGGTTACCTGACCGAGGTCAGCGGGTTCTGGGTCGAGGAACTGCGCCTGGCCAACATGTACTTCCAGACCTCGGCGTCCCGTCGGCTGGCTCCGCAGTCCATCGGCATGCTGCTGGCGACCGAGCTGGTGGTGCCAGGCCGCATCGACCGGCAAATCGACGGCTGGCGCAGGCACGGCCTGACCGACGAGGATATGCACTACCTGCGCGAGCACGTCACCGTGGATGTCGAGCACGCGCAGGGCTGGCTCGATCACGTCGTGGTGCCGCTGGCCGCGTCCCGCCCGGACCTGCTGCACGAGGTTGGGATCGGCGTGCTGCGCAGGCTGGACGCGGCCCTGGACGTGTGCACCCGGGCGATGGCGGAATTGGAGTCCATCGGGTGATCTTGCCGCCCGACCAGGCCGCACCCGAACCACCGATGGATCTGCTGGTGGTCGGCTGCGGCTTACGAGCGGCCGGTTTGCTCAGCGCCACGCCCGAGCTGTTCGACTATGACGTGGGCATCGTTGACGCAAGTGCCCATCTTGGCGTCGGCTCGTTCCCTCAGTACGACATCCAGTCGAACTCCTTGGGTACCGACTTCTTCGGCTGGATCGACGCAGCAGGGCCGTTCGGACCGTTGCTCACCAGCGGCCCGGTCCAGCGTCTGCGCTCGACGCCCGATGCCTTCCACCTAAGCATGCTGGCGGCCGCGCTGCAGGAGGCCGGTCACGCGATCAGTCAGCTACTGCCAGCGCGACGGCTGCTGCTCGGCGAGACCGTCGTTCAGCTCGAACTGTCCGATGCGCAGCTGCCGACGGTGCTCACTCGATCCGGGCGGCGGTTGCAGGCCGGCGTGGTAGTGCTGTCCATGGGGATCCGGGAGCGTAACAGCCCGGAGCTGCGTCGCTGGGCGCACAAGGTCCTGCCGGCGCGCAGTCTGATCACCCCCAGCACCGGCCGCCGCTGCCAGGAGCTGGCGCAGAAGCCGGGCCTGGTGTGCTTCGCCGGCGCCTCGCACAGCGCGCTGTCGGTGCTACAGCGGATGCTGGTCCAGCCACTCGGGCCGGACACCGAGATCGCCCTGGTCACTCGCTCGCCGGTGCGGCTGCACTACGCCAACTGGGCGGACTACTACGGCACCGAGCATGACCCGGCCGAGGCGGTACCGGATCCCCGGCGGGACCAGTGCCCGGAGAGCGGCAACCTGCACCGGTACTCCGGACTGCGGCATCGTTCCAAGCAGTTGTTCTTGGACGCCGCCGCCGGACGGGTGCCGCAAGTGCGGGTGGTCGTCGCCGATAACCCCGACGAGCGGGAGCGATGGTTCGCCACAGCAGGCCTGGTGATTCAGTCGATCGGCTACGAGAGCAACCTACCTGCGGTACTGCGCGACGGCCAGCCGCTGGAGTGCACTCGGCCGGACGGGATGGTGGCCATCGACCAGGACGGCAGATTGCTCGCACCCGACGGCGCCGGCCAGGTATTCGTGATGGGAATGGACCCATACCCCTATGAGGATAACGGTCTAAATCCTACTAACCAGTACAAGAGGCGCGGCGCGCGTATACTTGCTCAACTCGGGTGCAATTCGCTCCCGCAAGTGGATATCAGCGGTACCGTTATACGGCCTGGATTGTGTCGGAGCACAACGGACTGAGCAGCGCGGGAGGACCTTGCGACATGAGCACCGTCATACTTGTGGAACCCACCGCGCCTGGCCTGCGGGCGATCGAGGCCGTCAACAACGCCGGGCATCGATCCGTGGTCGTTCGCTCGCCGATTCACGACTACCTGCTCACCGATGAGCAGCACGCCCGCCGCCGCGAGTTGGCCGACCTGGTGATCACGCTGGACGACCTGCACGACCTGCCGGCGGTGCTGACCGCGCTCACCGACCACGGCGTCGATCTTGACGAAGTCGTCGGCGCCTTCACCACTGTCCACCTGTGTGTGCTCGCCGCGGCCCAGCTGGCCAAGCACCTGGGCCTGCCCGGCACCGCACCGGACATCCTGGCAGCGGCCAAGGACAAAGCGGTGTGCCGGACGCTGCTGGACCAGGCGGGCGTGCCCAATCTGCAACACGGGGTTGCCGCCGGCCTGTCCGAAGCGCTGGAAGTGGCCGCGCGGATCGGCTATCCGGTGGCGGTCAAGCCGGTTCACGGCACCGGTAAGGCGCATGCCGGAATCGCCCATGACGAATGGCAGGTGCGCGCCTTGTTCGAGTCGGACCAGACAGCGGCGGCGAACGCACAACCGGCCTTGTTCGACCAGATGGACGGTCGGTTCGTGGTGGAGGAGCTGGCGGTTGGCCCGCTGTACTCGGTGGAGGTGGCCTGCGACGGGCAATCCTGGACGCCGCTCGTCGCGATACGCCGCAAGCTCGGTCGGGACAACCCGATCGTCGAACTGGGTTCCACCGTTCCCTGTGGCCTGTCGGCCGAGGACGAGGAAATCCTGAACGACTACGCGGTGCAGGCCTGCCGCGCCGCCAGGCTCAGCACCGGCGTCTACCACGTCGAGGTGATCGGCACGGCGGACGGGCCACGCTTGGTCGAGATCAACCCGCGGATCGCAGGCGGAGCTATACCCGACCTGGTAGAAACCGCGACCGGTGTCAACCTGTTCGATGTACTGGCCGATGTCTCGACCAGCAAGCCGGCCCCGGCGAGCCCGCTGCCGCACCTGGCCGGGGTGAGTCACACCTTCATCACGGCGGCCGAGGACTGCGTAGTGCGGGCCGACCTGCCGGACGACTGGTTCGAGCAGTACCGTCCACGCATCCACTCAGGTTGGTCGAGCATCCGCGCCGGATCCCAGCTGCGCCGCATGAACGGCAACTACGACGTCTACGGGGTGGTACGCGTGGTGGCCGGCGACGCGCATGCTGCCGAGGCGGACTGCGCGCGGTTGGTGGGCGAACTCGAGCAGCAGCTGGGCGTGCCGCTGACGCCGATCGCCGGGCTGGAGCAGTTGGCCTGAGCTCGCCATGCCAATCAGATTGGAGCGACTTCGATGACCGGCAACCTGCTTCTGGTCGGGGGAAATGACGAGGTGCTCGGCAAGGCACGCGACCTGGGGCTGCGGGTGCTGTTGCTGCAGCATCCGGACCGGGTAACCCCGTCCCAATATGAGTTAGCAGACCAGCTGTACCCGGTCGACTTCACCGATTGGGACGAGGTGCAGGCCCTGCTGAATCGGCTGGCGCCCGAGGTGTCGGCAGCGGTGTCGCTGACCGAGGCCGGCCTGGAATGTGCCAGCCGGATCGTCGACCTGCTGGGGCTGACTGGCAGCGGCCACTCGGTGATCGGGTTGACTCGGAACAAGCTGGCCATGCGCGAACATCTGGCCGCTCTCGATCCGCATGCGGTACCGGCCGCTCGTCTGGTCGATCGGGGCGACCTGACGCGCTTCGCCGAGCAGCACGGCTACCCGCTCATCGTCAAGCCGGTGAACGCCACCGCCAGCTTCGCGGTGTTCCGAGTCGCCGGTCCGGACCAACTGGACGAGGTGTGGCGGTCGGTCAGCGCGTTGCGGGGCACCCTAACCGCGCGCAGCCAATTGCCTTTCCGGATAGCTGATTTCATCATCGAGAAGTTCGTCGACGGAGTCGAGTACAGCGTCGAGTCATTCAGCTTCCATGGCCGGCATGTGATCATCGCGGTCACCGAGAAGTTCATCGACCCGGCCTCCTTCACCGAGGTCGGGCATGTGTTGCCGGCCCGGATTCCGCTGGAGGAGGAGGAGCAGGTGCGTCAGGTGGTGATCCGCTTCCTGGACCACCTCGGGGTGCGGGACGGCGTCGGGCATACCGAGGTACGGCTCGGTGCCGGCGGGCTGGCGGTGATCGAGACCCACAACCGTCCGGGCGGCGATGCGATCGCCGATCTGGTGCGCGGCGCC
>JBDSAN010000253.1:0-5978 GCA_039922115.1 Jatrophihabitantaceae bacterium | reverse complement strand
TATGGCGACCAGAAGCGGGTGGAGGTGGCCCGGGCGCTGGCTTGCGAGCCACGGCTGCTGTTGCTGGACGAACCGGTGGCCGGCATGAACGCCGACGAGTCCCAGCAGATGGCGCGCCTGATCGCCGAGGTTCGGCGCGAGCTGGGGATCTCGATCCTGCTTGTCGAGCACGACATGGGCCTGGTCATGGGAATCTCCGATCAGGTGACGGTGCTCGACTTCGGCCGGCTGATCGCCGACGCCACCCCAGATCAGGTTCAGCAGGATCCGCGGGTGGTGCGTGCCTACCTCGGCGTCGGGGCCGACGAGGACGCCGATGCCACCCACCCGACAGCTGCCATCGAGCAAGCCGAAGCCCGCTCGGAGCGAACATGATCCGCTTTCTCGAACTACTGCTCAACGGCATCAGCCTGGGCAGCATCTACGCGTTGATCGCGCTCGGTTTCGTCATTGTCTTCAAGGCAACCGAGGTGGTGAACTTCGCCCAGGGCAGCCTGCTGGTACTCGGTGGCTACATCACGGCGCGCGCCCACGAGCACCTGCCCTTCGCGCTGGCGCTGCTGGTCGGAGTCGCCGCAACCGGCCTGGCCGCGCTGGCCATCGAACAGATCTTCGTCCGGCGGGTGCGTGGCCATGACGTGAATGCACTGGCGATTCTCACCATCGGCATCGACATCGTGCTGATCACCGAGCTGACCAGGCGCTTCGGGTCGAACGTGCTCACCATCGGAGACCCCTGGGGTAACAGGCTGTTTCACCTCGGCAGCCTGTCGCTGCCCCAGTCGAGAATCGCCGCGATCGTGGTGGCGGCGGCGCTGCTGGCCGCGTTCTTCGGCGCGTTCAAATTCTCCAGCTGGGGAGTGGCGATGCGAGCCGGTGCCGAGGACGGCGAGGCGGCAGCCCTGATGGGCATCCGGCGCGGACGGGTGACCGCCACCGCCTGGATCATCGCCGGTGCCCTGGCTGCGGTCGCTGCGGTATTCCTGACCGCATTCCCCAGCCCAGGCCTTGACGCCGGCGTCCGTGACACAGCCCTGCGGGCCTTCCCGGCGGCGATTCTCGGTGGCCTGGACTCCACCGCGGGCGCGGTCGCGGGCGGCTTGGCGATCGGCTTGGCCGAGGCGTTGACGGCCGGCTACAGCGTGACCCTGCTCGGAGGCAGCGTGGCAGACGTGGTGCCGTACCTGGTGATGCTGGCGGTCCTGCTGGTTCGCCCGTCCGGGCTGCTCGGCACTAGGGAGCTGTCACGTGTCTGAGGCCCCGACCGTCGACGAATCGACAGGAACCGTAGTAGAAACAGCGGTCACCCAAGCGGTGACCGGCAGGGTCAGGCGGCACCGGCCGGCGCCGGCAACGCTGGTGCGGTTCGGCCTGGTCGCGGTGCTGGCCGTCCTGCCGTTCTACCTGGACACCTCGCTGCTGCAGGCGGGACTGTTCGCGATGGCAGCTGTGATCGGCGCGATCGGGCTTACCATCCTGACCGGCGCCGCTGGCCAGCTGTCGCTTGCGCACGCGTTCTTCCTTGCGGTGGGGGCCTATTCCTACTCCTACCTGTCCGGCGTCCCCGATCCATCGCGGGCCTCGAAGGCCGCCGGGCTGGGCCTGCCGCCGGTGCTGGCGATGGTGCTCGCGGTGCTCGCCGCGGGTGTGGCCGGATTGCTGTTCAGCCCGATCGCCAGCAGGTTGCGCGGGATCTACCTCGGGGTCGCCTCGCTCAGCCTGGTCTTCATCGGCTCGTTCATCTACGAGAACGTCCGTGACCTGACCGGTGGCTTCAACGGCCGGCCTGCCACCGACTTCTCGATCCTGGGGTTCCGGTTCGCCGCCGATCACCCGCCGCTGACCGTGCTGAACGTCCCGTTCGGACGCTACGAACGGCTCTGGTACCTGTTCCTGGTACTGGCGGTGCTGGCCTACGTCTTCGGCAAGAACGTGCTCCGTGGCCGGATGGGCCGGGCGATGCAGACGATGCGCGACAGCGAGGTGGCCGCGGCAACCATGGGCGTCGACATTCGCCTTACCAAAGCAGGCGTTTTCATCCTGTCCAGCATGTACGCAGGCTTGGCCGGGGTGCTGGTGTCGCTGGCCTTTACCCGGGTGACACCGGATTACTTCATCCTGCCGCTATCGATCAGCTATCTCGCAATGGTGGTCATCGGTGGCCTCGGTTCGATCGGCGGCGCGAGCATCGGAGCGGTGTTCGTGACCGTGTTACCGGTGCTGTTGAGCCGCTACTCCGATTCGCTGCCGTTCGTCGCGGCCGCCGGTAGCGGTGGCTACGACGCCGGCAAGATCACCGCAATCCTCTACGGGGTAGCGGTAATCCTGATCGTGCTGTTCGAACCCGGCGGGTTGAGCGCGATCGGCACCCGGCTGCGACACCGACTATCCCGGCGCCGAACCAGCTGAGCCGGCCCCTGCTTCGGCGCGGCTTCGCCAGCGTCGCGCAAACCCTTACCCCGCACCACCATCACCCAGGAGGATCACGCATGACCCGAACCAGCAGCACAACCGCGGTACTGCCCGCGCTGGCGCTGACCGTCGCGCTCGGACTCGCCCTGACCGCGTGCAGTACCAAGGCGAACAGCACGTCCGGTGGCAAGACCGAGAACGGGGTGAAGGTCGGCCCGGGCGTGACCGCGGACAAGATCAGCCTGGGTGTGCTCACCGATGAATCCGGGGTGTTCGCCGCGCTCGGCACCACCGTTACCCAGGGCAACCAGCTCGCCGTCGATGACATCAACGCCGCCGGCGGGGTGTGTGGCCGCAAGATCAGCCTGCAGGTGAAGGACACTGCCTACGACGTGCAGAAGGCGGTGTCCCAGTACGCCGAGATCTCCCCGAGCGTTGCCGGCATCATGCAGATCATCGGCTCGCCGACCACCACCGCACTGCTGCCGAGCCTGCGCACCGATCACATGCTGGCTGCCACCTCGACCTGGGCGTCCTCGCTGCTGACCAGCCCGGACATCCAGATCTCGGGTGCCACCTATGACATCGAGATGACCAACGGGGTGTCCTACCTGCTGGATTCCGGCCTGATCCACAAGGGCGACAAGCTCGGCCACATCGCCTTCGAGGGCGCTTATGGCGACAACGGCCTGGCCGGATCCACCTACGCCGCAAGCAAGCTGGGGCTGACCATCGTCGCGCAGCGGGTCAAGGCGACCGAGACCGACATGACCAGCGCCGTGCAGGCACTCAAGCAGGCCGGGGTCAAAGCGATCCTGCTGACCGCAGCCCCCAAGCAGCTTGCCTCGGCAGCCGGCGTGGCCGCCTCGATCGGCCTGGACGTGCCGATCCTGGGCAACAACCCGACCTACAGCCCGTCCCTGCTGAGCACGCCGGCCGGCCCGGCGCTGGAGAAGAACTTCTACCTGTCGGCGTCCTCGCTGCCACTCTCGGCTGACAACCCGGCTGCGAAGAAGGTGCTGGCGATGTACAAGGCCAAGTACCCGCAGGGGAGTCCGAACGCCGGTGTCACCTATGGCTATGGCGTAGGCAAGATCTACGAGCAGACCCTGAAGGCTGCCTGCGCGGCGAAGGATCTCAGCCGGGACGGCATCGAGAGCGCGTTCCACACGCTGACCAACGTCAGCACCGACGGCATCATCGCCCCGCTGGATTACAGCAAGGCCGGCGCGATCCCGAGCCGGCAGACCTACATCATCCGACCGAGCAAGGCCAATCTGGCCGTCGACGGCCTGACGGTGGCCAAGGACCTGTTCGAGGCCCCGATCACCAAGGACTACACGCCGCCGGCGAGCTGAGGCGCGGGCGGGTCGGCTGAGCACGGCCGCCCGCCTCTACCAGCTGGCCTTCGACCTACTCTGCAGACGGGCGGACATGAACGATCCGACATCCGGCCCGGCCGGGCTCACCGGCCGCCGTGCGCTGGTCACCGGTGGCGCTAGCGGTATCGGCGCGGCGTGCGCCCGCGCATTGGCTGAAGCCGGTGCGCAGGTAGTGGTGCTCGACCGGGACGCCGACAACGCCAGGGCGCTGGCCGCCGAGCTCGGTGGCAGCGCCCTGGTTGCCGATCTGTCCGCGCCGGCCGCGATCGCCGCGCTGAGCATCGACGTCGACATCCTGGTCAATAATGCCGGCGTCCAGCACGTGGCCGCCGTCCAGGACTTTCCGCCGGAGACCTTCGATCGGCTGCTGCAGCTGATGCTGCACGCGCCGTTCTTGCTGGCACGGGCGGCGCTGCCGGCGATGTACGAGCGGGGCTGGGGCCGCATCATCAACATCTCATCGGTGCATGGCAGGCGTGCGTCACCGTTCAAATCCGCCTATGTCGCGGCCAAGCACGGGCTGGAAGGGCTGTCCAAGGTGCTCGCGCTTGAAGGCGGCGCGCACGGGGTGACTTCGAACTGCATCGCCCCGTCCTACGTGCGCACCGCGCTCGTGCAGGACCAGATCGCCAGCCAGGCGGCTGCCCGCGACATCGCACCGGCCGACGTGATCGAGCAGGTGATGCTGTCTGAGACAGTGCTGAAGCGGCTGATCGAGCCGGAGGAGGTTGCCGCTATCGCGGTCTTCCTGTGCACGCCGGCCGCGTCCTACATCACCGGAACCTCGATCGCCGTCGACGGCGGATGGACGGCTCGATGAGCTGGTGCGCGCCAACCGGGCACAATGAGATTTTCTCAGCCCGCTAGCGAGGTGATCCCCGATGCATCCTCCGTCGACCGCCGCACCCGTCGCCGCTGGGGGCAGCGCGCAGGACCAACTCCTGCAACTGCTGCGGCTGCTGGCTGACGAGGCCCCGGACGCAGCCTTCACCCAGTGGCTGAGCGAGTACAGCTCGACCCGCGGCGGCGGCCTGGCTGAGAAGGCCATCGAGGGCTACGAACTGGCTCGCCGGGTACGGGACAACAATGCCCGGCGGGATCGGCGCGAGAGCGCGCTGGCCGCCCTGTACGCCACCGCTGGTGACCTGTCCTCGTTGCGCGACACCGACAAGGTGCTCACTGCGATCGTCCGCCGCGCGCGCGAGCTGCTGATCAGCGACGTCGCCTACATCACGCTGATCGACGAGCGAACCGGGGTGACCTCGATGCGGATCGAGGTCGGCATGGCGACCTCGGCGCTGGGCAAGATGCAGCTGGCGCACGGCACCGGCGTGAGCGGGCTGGTGGCCAAGACCGGCGAGCCGTTCTGGACGCCGGACTACCTGCAGGACGCCCGGATCATCCACGTGATCGACGATATCGTTGCCGAAGAAGGCCTTTCTGCCGTCCTCGGGGTGCCGCTGTTGCTAGGTGACCAGGCCCTCGGGGTGCTGTTCGCAGCGCACCGCAAGCCGCGCTCGTTCACCACCGATGAGGTGGCGCTGCTGTCCTCGCTCGGTCACCACGCCGCGATCGCGCTGCACAACGCCCGGATGTTCGAGGCCTCGCGGGCGGCGCTGGAGGAGCTCACCGAAGCCCACTCGGCGATGAAGACACACGCGGAGCTGATCGAGAAATCGGCGCTGGTGCATGACAAGCTTGCCGATCTGATCCTGCACGGCGCCGGGATGGCCGACGTGGTGGACGCGCTGTCGGAGGTGCTGCACGCCGACCTGCTGGTGCTCGGACCAGACGACGTCGAACTCGCCCGATCGGCCTCGACCGACGGCGCCACCCACGCCTACCTGCGCAGCTTCGTTGCCGAGGACATCGAGGGCCATTCGCCGGCCGCGTTGAGCTGGGCTGAGATCCGCCAGCACACGTTCCGGCGTGGCCGCACCACTCGCTGCTCGCCCCGCGAGCCCGGCCAGGACATCTGGATCACCCCGATCATCGCCGGCGCCGAGCAGTTCGCGGTGGCGCTGGCCACCCGCGGCTACCCGTTCGAGGACTCCGAGCTCCGCACCCTGGAGCGAGCCGCTCAGGTGACCGCGTTGCTGCTGCTGATGCGCCGATCGGTCGCGGCAGCCGAGCAAACGGTGCGCGGCGACATTCTCGATGACCTGTTCAGCTCCTACCCGGTGG
>JBDSAN010000252.1:0-8940 GCA_039922115.1 Jatrophihabitantaceae bacterium | reverse complement strand
GAGCTCGCCGAGCCGGTCCAGCTGGACGTCGCCGCTTGCTCCGGCGACCAGGAGTTTGTCCAGCCCTCGCAATAGGGTCTCGACCTCGGCCCGATCCAGCTCGGTAGTGTCGGCGGTCAGTGCCAGGTGCAAAGCCGGCGCCAGCGCGATCGGATTGCACATCAGCAGCACCGGAAACGGCGGCGAGTCCAACCACTGCACGGTGCTCTGGGCAAGCATCGCCGGCAGGTCAGCCGGCTCGACCAGCGGCTGGTCGACCGGCTCGGCAGCGAACTGCGCGCTGACGTCGTTGAAGGTGAAGTCCCTGGCGAATGCGGTGCCCCGGTCCGCGCCGACCTGGTCGATGATCGGCCACAACCGGGTCGAGTCGAACACGCTGTTGGTGTTGGCTGCCAGGCTGGCCCGGTTCGCCCGCCGCGCAAGGTCATCGAAGCCAGGACGGTCCAGCGCCAGTGCGAACAGCCCGTCCTGGGCCAGCGTCCCGACATAGTCACGCAGCCTGAGCCGGAACCGGTTGCCCGAGACCGTCGCGAAGGTGCACCGGCTGCTACCGGTCCGCCGTGCCAGCAGCGCGCACAGGCCGGCCAGCAGGATCGATTGTCGGCCAGCGCCGGTCCGGGCCGAGAGGTGGGCCAGCGCGGCACCGGCAGCCGGCGAGAACAGCAGGCCGGCGTGATGACCGGGTTCGGAAACCGCGGGCCGCGGCAACGGCAGGGTGGCCTGCGGGCCTTGCCGCAGCTGGCCTTCCCAATATCGCAGCGCGGTCTCGGCCTGCCGCTGGCCGTGTCGGGACTGCTCCAGCTCGGCCTGGTCCAGCGGCTGGTGTCCGGGCTCGCCGACCGCACGAGCCGCCGGGTCGGCCACCAGCTCGCTGAACTGCTTGCCGATCAGTGCCATGCTGGCGAAATCCACCGCCAGGTGTGAGTAGATCGCGGCCGCCACTACCGGCCGGTCGGCCCGCAGCGCGACCGCCACCCGCACCGGCAGGCCGCTGGTGTAGTCGATGCCTGCTGCCCGCATCGAGGCCACCAGATCGGTGAACACCCTGTCATCATCGGCTGAATCCGACCCGAGCTCGACCAGTTCGATCGGCAGCCGGCCGGCACCGGCGATCCGCTGGAGCTCGGCACCGGCCGGGTAGCAGGTGCGTAACGCCTCGTGCCGGGCCAGCAGCACCGCCAGCGCAGCGCTGATATCGGCCAGGGTGGCGCCGGTGGGTAGCGCGAATCGCCAGTGCAGTACTGCAGAAAATGGATCGGTCTCGTCGGCTACCCAGGCCAGCGTGTTGCGCTGGCCGTGGGTGAGCGGGCCATCGCGGGCCCGGCCGCCGGCGAAATCCACCGCGACCACGGTCCGGATCGGTTCGAGCACGGGCCGGCGAGGTACGGGCGGTCAGGCCGCGGCGCGAAGCTGATCGGCGATCAGCGCGGCGAGCCGGTCCAGGCCGAGTTCGATCTGCTCGGCGGTGACGGTGGCACAACTCAGCCTTAATGAGTTGACGGCCGCGCCCGCCTCGTAGAAATGATGCATCGGCGTCCACAGCACGCCGTACTCGGCCGCTGAGCGTTCCAGCAACGCGTCCTCGACCGGGAACGGCACGGTGACCACAACGAAAAACCCGCCAGCCGGCACCGTGAAGGACACGCCCTGCGCCGGATCCGGGAACCGGGCCGCCAGCCCGTCCACCAGCTGGCGCATGTTGCGGGTGTAGACCGCACGCTCTCGCTCGTTGGCCAGCATCAGGCTGCAATCGTTTTCCAGCAGCTTGCCGCCGACGATCGCCTGGGTGATCGGCGAGGTGTTAACGGTCAGCATGCTCTTGATCTTGGACAGCTCATCGGCGAGCAGCCCGGCCGGCTGCCCGGCCCGAGCAACCAGCTGATCAGCGATCAGGTAGCCGACCCGCACCCCGGGTAGCGCGGTCTTGGCGAACGAGCCCAGATAGACCACGGTGCGGTGCTCGTCCAGGGCCTTCAGGGTCGGCAGCCGGTCCTGGCCGGCATGTCCGAACAGTCCGTACGGGTTGTCCTCGAGCAGCAGGATGCCTTCGCTGGCGGCAAGATCGAGCACCGCACGCCGGCTGTCCAGGCTCATGCTCAACCCGGACGGGTTGGCGAAGTCCGGCATCAGGTAGCAGGCCCGCGGCCGCAGCCCGGCCTGTCGCGCGCGATCGAGCTGGCGGGACATGTCAGCCAGATCGACCCCGTCCGGGCCGCTGGCCACCGGCCAGACCGGCAGGTCGACCAGCCGTGCCGCGCCGGTCAGCCCGACGTAGGTCGGCGCCACCGTCAGCAGCACATCATTGGCTGATTGGCGAAGGGCCCGCAGCACCAGGAACATCGCCTCCTGGCAGCCGACGGTTACCACGATCGCCTCGGGATCAACCAGGATTGCCTCGTCCCGTTCAAGGTTGGCCGCGACCAGGCCGTGCACGATGCCCTTGGTTCGGCCGTACTGGAACAGCGTCCGGCGAACCTGCTCATCGGAATAGCCGAGATCCTCGGCCAGGTGCTGGCAGAACCGGCGCAGGTAGCGATCCAGCGAACCGACTTCGAAGAACTCCTCGAACGGACGGCCGGCCGCCAGCGACACCGCCGCCGGGTAGCGATTGGCTATCTCGTTGAGAAAGTTCATCGAATTCAATGCCGGATCCTGCAGTGCTGAGAACAGCTCGTCCGGATCGAGCAAGGTCGAGGAGTCGATGGTCGAGCTCATCGCAGCGACCCCTCGATGCGGGTCCGCAGGTCGCGGCTGCTCGCGACGTCCAGGCAGCCGGCCAGTGTGAGGGCTTCAGCCACCTCGGTCGCGAGCATCGACAGCGCCTGCTCGACACCGTCCGCGCCGTCGACCGCCAGCGCCCACAGCATCGGCCGGCCGACCAGCACGCCGGACGCGCCGAGCGCCAGCGCGCGCAACACGTCGGTACCGCTGCGGATTCCACTGTCGAACAGCACCTGGCAGCTGGCACCGACCGCGCTCACCACCGCGCCGAGCGCGCTGATGCTGGCCGGTGCGCCATCGAACTGGCGGCCACCGTGGTTGGACACCACCACCGCATCGGCACCGACCTCGACTGCCCGGATCGCGTCGCGCGGATCGAGAATTCCCTTGATCACCAACGGAAGCGACGTTCGGGCGCGGAGCCATTCAAGCTCGGCCCAGCTCAGCGTCGGACCGAACCGCTCGCTGGTGTGCGCGGCCACCGCCGAAGCGCCGGCCCGCTGCACGTGCGCCATGCTCGTCGAACCGGGGTCCGCCGCGCTATCGGATTCATCGACCAGGTTGGCAGCAATCACCTGTGCCGGCAAGGTGAATTCGTTGCGGACGTCGCGCAGCCGTCGCCCCATGATCGGCAGGTCGATGGTGACCGCGATCGCGCTGCAGCCGGCTTTCTCGGCCCGTCCGATGAGCTGCTCCAGCCGATCCTGATCACGCAACCAGTACAGCTGGAACCACAGGTCGGCCTCGGTGTCGGCGATCTGCTCGATCGGGTAGCTGCTCAGCGTGCTGACCATCATCGGTACGCCGGCGGTGCGGGCAGCGCGCGCCATCGCGAGTTCGCCGTCCGGATGGGCCAACCGCTGATAGGCCATCGGCGCGATCGCGACCGGCATCGCGGCCAGGCTGGCCAGCATCGTGGTCGCGCTGTCGGCTGCCGCGCCAGCCAGCATCCGGGGATAGACCGATACCGCATCCAGCGCCGACCGGTTTGCCGCCAGCGCCCGCTCGCTGCCACTGCCGCCAGCGAAGTAATCGACCACCTCGGCCGGTAGCACCGCGCGGGCAGCCACCTCGAAATCATCCAGCGTGTAGAACCGGGCCTGGCTCATCGCTGCACCTCGAACTGCTCGCGCAGGAACCGAGCCGCCTGCGCGACTGCCTGCTTGCCCGCGTCCAGCACGCCCGACATCGTGAAGAAGCCGTGCATCATCCCGTCGTAGCGGCTCAGCTCGACGGCGATACTGGCTGCCCGCAACTGCTCGGCGTATAGCTCGCCCTCATCGCGCAGTGGGTCGTACTCGGCGGTGATCACCAGGGCCGGTGGCAATCCCGAGTGATCATCGGCCAGCAGCGGCGAGGCGAGCGGATCGGTGCCGTCGGCCGGATCGGCCAGGTAATGCTGCCAATACCAGCTCACCGAGCGGCGGTTGAACATGCTCGGATCGTCGTTTTCGCGCAGCGACTGGGTATCCGCGCCGTAGGCGGTATTCGGGTACACCAGCAGTTGGGCGCGAAGCGCAGGCTGGTCGTTGCGCTTGGCCAGCAGCGTTACCGCAGCTGCCAGGTTGCCGCCGGCGCTGTCACCGCCGACCGCGATCCGGTCCGGATCGATCGACAGCTGCTCGGCATTGCTTGCGATCCAGTCAACGGCCTCGTAGCAATCGGTGACCGCTGCCGGAAACTTGTGTTCTGGGGCCAGCCGGTAGCCGACCGCGACCACGGTGCACTCGACAGTGTTGGCCAGCGTCCGGCAGAGCGCATCGCAGGTGTCGATCTGGCCGAGCGTCCAGCCGCCACCGAAGAAGTAGACCAGCGCCGGCTGGTTGGCCTCATCGCCCGGGCGGTAGATCCGGATCGGCAGCTGGCCACCGCTGCTGGCAATCTCGCGGTCGATGACCTGCTTGACCGGTTCCGGATCGCCCCGGCTGGCCAGGATGTCAGCCAGGTCGGCGGCGCGAGCCTGCGCCAGGGTCTGGGTGTACAGCGGCGGTACCAGGTCGGCGACCCGGCGCTCACGCCACTGTTCGGCCTGTGGATCCAACGGCATTGGCTAGGTTCCTCAGCTCTGTCTAGCTCAGCGTGACCGGGACGGAGTTCATGCCGCGCAGGAACAGGCTGCCGGTACCGACCGGCTCACCGGCCAGCGCCAGCTTCGGGAAGCGCTCGAACAGCTTGGGCAACGCGATCCGGCCCTCCGCTCGCGAGACGGCCGCTCCCACGCAGTAGTGCGGGCCGGCGCCGAAGCCCAGTGAGATGAACTTCTCCCTGGCCGGCTCGAAGGAATCCGGGTTGACGAACCGGGCCGGGTCGCGGTTGGCGGCGCCGAGCAGCAGCAGCACCACACCGTCCTTGGGAATCAGCACACCACCGATCTCGGTGTCGGACGGAGCGGCCCTGGTGAGAAACTGCACCGGCGACTCGCAGCGCAGCATCTCGGTCACGCAGTCATCGGCCAGGTCGGCGTTACCAGGTAGCTCAGCGGTAACGTCCGGCCGGGACAGCAGCAGCGGCAGGCCACTGCCGAGCATGTAGATGGTGGTCAGGAAGCTTGCGTTGAACAGCACGATCATGTTGCTGATCAGCTCGGCGTCGGTCAGCTCGTGCTCACCACCATCGATCGACTTGATCAGGGCGCTGAGCAGGTCCGGCTGCGGGTCGGCACGCTTGCTCTTGATCAGGTCGGCGTAGAAGTCACGCAGTTCGGCGGTCGCCCGGTTGGCGGTCTGCAACGCGTCATCGGTCTTGCCGTTCAGGTCGAGGTAGGCATCGATCGGTCGCACTCGATCCCGATACCAGTCGAGATCCTCCTCTGGAATACCGACAAATGCCGCCATGACCAGGGCCGGCAGCGGGGCCGCGAACTCGGTCACGAAGTCGATCTCCGAGCCGTCGGAAGCGGCATCAGCCATCCGATCCAGCATCTTGTCGATCAGCTTGGTGATGGTCGGGTCGATCGAACTCAACCGGCGCGGCGTGAAGGTCCGGCTGAACAGGTTGCGCATCCGGCCGTGATCGGGCGGGTTGGTGAACATCATCGAGGTTTCGAAGGTGCTCAACAGGGTGTGCTCGTGCCAGTCCAGCCGGCCCTTCTTGTAGAAGCTGACGTCACGCAGCACCTCATCGACCACGTCGTAACCGGTCGCGATCGCCGCGAACGGGGTCGCGCCCGGCACGCCTTGCTGCAACGGCGAGATCGGGCCCAGCTCGTGCAGGGCCCGGTAGTACGGGTACGGATTGGCGCGCGCCTCATCGGTGAACAGGTCGGCAAGGATCGCGTCGGCAGTCACGGCTCTGGTTCCCTTCGGATCAAGTCAGCTTCGGCCCACTCGGCCGGTAAGGCGAACTTGGGGGCAATAAGCAGGTTACGGTGATTTCCCTTCGTTAGCTAGCCATTCGACAACAAGGTGCCGGTTCAGCCGAGATAATTCGGCTGAACCGGCACCTGAGTTGGCAGCGGTTAGTTACCGGCTGGTTACCGCTGGATCAGCGACAGCGAGACCGCGTTGGCCATCGCCTGGTTGCCGGCGTCGTTCGGGTGGATGTGGTCACCGGAATCGAAGGCCGGCAGCAGCCGGGCCGGGTTGGCCGGGTCGCGCAGCACCTTGTCGAAGTCGATCACGCCGTCGAACTCGTAGCTGTGCCGCAGGTAGTCGTTGACCGCCTGGCGGGTAGCTTCCTTCGCCGGCGTCCACTCATCGGCGCTACCCATGCCCTGGTACGGGGCGAGGGTGGCCACCACGCTGCGCAGGCCGTGCTCCTTGAGCTGCTGGTTGAGCTGGCGCAGCTTGGTGATGATTGCGGTGGCCGAGTCATCAGACATCCAGATGTCGTTGATGCCCAGGTCAGTGATCACGGTTTGCACGTCGATCTCGGCAAAAACGTCATCAGACAGCCGAGCCTCGACGTTGCGGCCGAGCTCGTCAAAGCCGGGGAAGCCGCCGGCACCGGGCTCGGTGCCCTCGTGGTTGAGCCGGTTGCCGGCCAGGCTGGCGTTCAGTACCGCCGGGGCGTGGTTGCCCTCGCGAGCGGCCAGCCGGGCGAAGAGCAGGTTCGGCCAGCGGGTATTGGCGTTCAGCGTGCTGCCGTTGCCTTCGCCGAGGGAGTCGCCGAGTACCACGACCGGGCCTTCCGCGTCATCACGCAGCACGTCCACCCCGGACAGGAAGAACCAGCAGCAGTTTCGTGGGGTCGTGTAGCCGGCGCCGGTCAGATCGCCGGTGAGGTCACCCGGACCGACGTAGTTGGTCTGCAGGGTGGTTCCGTGGAAGGTGGTCGGCCCGGTCGCGGTCGGGAAGTAGGCGCTGACCAGCAGGTCCTGCTGGCTGCCCACCGGCAGGCGCACTGGATCGCTGAGTAGCGTGTCGCCAGGCAGGATGACAGCCGAGGCCTGGCCGTTGAAGCTCAACTGGCGCAGGGTGGCCGGATCGATGTCGGCGGTGTCAGCGGTGCTCAGGTTGGGTTTGGCCACCGTCGCATGCCCGACCGTGATCGAGTGATCGCCGTGCTGGTTGGACAACCTGATCCGAACCGCCGAGCCGCTGACCGTGGTGTGGATGATCGAGCGGAACGAGGTGTCGGTGTAACCCCGCTGGGTGGAACCGGCCGAGTCACCGTGGGTGACCGGGGTCATCCAGGTGTTGGCCCAGCCGCCATGGGAATCAGACCGCCCCGAAGCGGACTTCGTAGGCGAATTCGCCAATGCTGAACTGCCAGCACCGGACAGCATTACCGACGAACCGGCCAGCAGCAGCGAGCAGGTTACGGCGGTGGTTTTCCAACTCTGAGTTCGAAGCATCTGCGATCCTCCACGCGACGCGCCGCTCGATACCCCGAATGTGCCGAGTCGGCGCGCCTGGTTAATGGTGACGAAACGTAGTACCGGTGAACTCATGCAGTCAAGGACTACCAAAAACATTCTCCGTCACGTAGAAACCGGGGTCATAACCACTGTTTCGACCGTAGAGTCGTTACCGACAAAGGCCACTTCCCCGCTGGCCTTGGCCGCACCGACAGGAGCCAGAATGCCGACAGAATCAGCCGAAACAGGCAGCTACCTGCATGGCGCGCTGGACCTGTTCAGCAGCATCGCCGAGCGCGAGGCAATCGTCGGCGATGACCGCCGGGTTACCTTCGGCCAGCTGCGGGAGGCCATTCTTGACATGACTGCCCAACTTCGTGACTACGGAGTGCGTCCGGGTAGTGCAGTTCTAGTAATGGTGGCGAATGCAGTCGAGGCGCCAATTTTGCAATTGTCGTTGCACTTGCTCGGCTGCCGGTCCATGTGGGTGGCTCCGGTAACATCCCGGCGAGAAATAGCAGAATTCGTGCAATTGGCCGCGCCCGACGCATTCGTCTACGACAGCCGGCGGGCCGACGAGCTCGGACGCCAGATCAGCGCATCGCTGACCGGGGTGCCGGTTTTCTGCCTGGGCCCGGACGGTGCCGGACCGGACCTGCTGGCTCCGCTGGCCCCGGGCACCAGCAGCTGGAACCTGGGCACCGAAACCCCGCTGCCGGAGTCCTTCCTGCAGACCAGCGGCACCACCGGGACCCCGAAGCTGGTACACCACAAGGAAGGCTTCTACGCCCAGATCCTGCAGCTGGGCAAGGAATATCGCGAGGCCGGCTATCCCGTCCTGCGGCACCTGTCGCACTCACCGATGTGGTTGGCCAGCGGCCAGATCACGACGTTGTTCAACCTGTTCACCGGCGGGGTGCTGTTCCTGCGCGAGGATTGGGACCCGGCCGCCTTCCTGCGGGTGGTGCAGGCCGAGCGGATCAACTCGACCTTCGTCTCGCCACCGATGCTGTACGAGGTGCTGGACCATCCGGTTACCGAGCAGACCGATTTTTCGCAGATGTTCATGTTCAACGTCGGGGCCGGCCCGGCCTCACCCAGCCGGCTGCGGCAGGCGATCGCCCGCTTCGGTCCGGTGATCCGGATCGTCTACGGCCTGAGCGAGGCGGTGGTGATCACCGCGCTACCCGGCCTGACCGAGGACCCGGAGCATCCGGAACGGCTGCGCTCGGCCGGACGTCCCTACGGCGACGTGCGAATCGAGATCCGGGCTGCCACCGAAGGGCCGGCCAGCGATCCGGCCAACGGCCCGGCCGGCCAGCCGTTGCCCACCGGGCAGACCGGCGAGGTGTGGGTGGCCAGCAAGCTGAGCTTCTCCGGCTACTACGGCCAGCCGGAACTGACCGCCTCAACCATCGTGG
>JBDSAN010000251.1:0-6671 GCA_039922115.1 Jatrophihabitantaceae bacterium | reverse complement strand
TGGCCGGGGGTGCAGTAGCCGCACTGCAATCCGTCGTGGGCGATGAATGCCTGCTGCATCGGGTGCAGTTGCTGATCGTTGGCCAACCCCTCGATGGTGGTGATCTGCCGGTCGGCCACCGCGACCGCGAGCAGCAGGCAGGCATTGGCCCGCCGGCCATCGAGGAGCACCGTGCAGGCGCCACACTGGCCGTGATCGCAACCCTTCTTGGCGCCGGTCAGGTCGAGCTGCTCGCGAAGGGCGTCCAGCAGCGTGGTGCGGTTATCCAGTTCGAGGTAGTGCGCTGCACCGTTGATCTGCAGGG
Organism: Jatrophihabitantaceae bacterium; assembly: GCA_039922115.1. GTDB lineage: Bacteria > Actinomycetota > Actinomycetes > Mycobacteriales > Jatrophihabitantaceae > Jatrophihabitans_A. The sequence continues at coordinate 6,367 of JBDSAN010000251.1, read as the reverse complement.
TGATCGAGCTCGAAGTGGGCAGGTTGGTCACGGTGCCTCCGGGTATTAGGTCGGGGACGATCCATCCACCTCATCACAGGTCGGGGTGTTCTCGCCAAGAACCGGCTCGCTCAGCCGGCGGCCGGGGGCCCGTCCCAGGGTGTTGGCTCCTCGGCCGGCACCGCCCGGTAGTACACGGTCTGGCGCCGTTGCAGGCGATGGATAGCCGGCACTAGCACGCCGTGCAGCACCGGGTATTGCTTGGCCAGCAGCCGGCGGGCTCGGACGGCCTCGGCGTCGCTGAGCCGCTCGGTCAGCGCCGGTTGGTCCGAGCCCTGCGGGTGTCCGTTGACCGAGCAGGGCGCCAGCCGCACGCCGGGAAAGTTCGCCAGCCGCTTGGCCTTGCCGGCCGTCGACCAGGTGCGGAAGTAGCCGATGCCCGCCTCGTCCACCGCTAGGTTGACCGGCGTGTCGACCGTGCGGCCGTCCCGACGTCGAGTGGTCAGCAGCACCGTCCGGGCCCGGCGCAGGTGTTCGAATGTCTCCATTTCGGACCTCACTCTGAGCGGGTTCTGATCACCCGATCTCACCACGTGCGACGAACGACTCAGTGGGGTGGGCTGCAATCGGCAGAAGTACCCGATACCGTGGGTATCGACAACCCGAAGCAGGAGGTAGCCATGCCGGCACGCCAGGCCGCAATTCTCGGAGGCAACCGGATCCCGTTTGCTCGTTCGAACGGCCGCTACGCCCACGCGTCCAACCAGGACATGCTCACCGCTGCGCTGGACGGCTTGGCTGCCCGGTTCGGCCTGCAGGACGTCCGACTGGGCGAGGTCGCGGCCGGCGCGGTGCTCAAGCACAGCCGGGACTTCAACCTCACCCGCGAGTCGGTGCTCGGTTCGGTACTGAATGCCCGCACCCCGGCCTATGACGTCGGCCAGGCCTGCGGCACCGGGCTGGAGGCGACCGTGCTGGTCGCGAACAAGATCGCGCTCGGCCAGACCGAGTCTGCGGTGGCCGGCGGCGCCGACACCACCTCGGACGCGCCGATCGCGGTGAACGAGGGATTGCGCGAGGTGCTGCTGGCAGCGAATCGGGCCCGGTCGGTGCCCAGCCGGCTCAAGGCGCTGACCGGCCTGCGGCCGAACCAGTTGCTGCCCTCGATCCCGCAGAACTCCGAGCCCCGGACCGGACTGTCGATGGGCGAGCACCAGGCCATCACCACCCACGAATGGGGAATTACCCGCGCCGAGCAGGACGAACTCACCGCCGCCAGCCATCACAACCTGGCTGCCGCCTACGAGCGGGGCTTCTTCGACGACCTGGTCACGCCGTTTCTCGGCCTGACCCGGGACCAGAACCTGCGGCCGGACTCCTCCGTTGAAAAGCTAGCCAAACTCGCACCGGCCTTCGGCAAGCGGTTGGCCGATCCTACGATGACCGCAGGCAATTCCACCCCGCTCACCGACGGCGCCTCGACCGTCCTGCTCAGCTCGGACGAGTGGGCCGCCGAGCGCGGCCTGCCGGTGCTCGCGCACCTGGTGGACGCCGAGACGGCCGCGGTGGACTACGTGCACGGTGACCGCAAGGACGACGGCCTGCTGATGGCGCCGGCCTACGCGTTGCCCCGGTTGCTCGAACGCAACAAGCTGAGCCTGCAGGATTTCGATTTCTACGAGATTCACGAGGCATTCGCCGGCACCGTGCTGGCCACCCTGAAGGCCTGGCAGGATCCGGTGTTCTGCCGTGACCGGCTCGGTCTGGACCACCCGCTCGGCGAGATCGACCACAGCAGGCTCAACGTGGCCGGCTCGTCGCTGGCGGCCGGCCACCCGTTCGCGGCCACCGGTGCGCGGATCGTGGCGACGCTGGCCAAGCTGCTGCACGAGCGCGGTTCCGGTCGCGGCCTGATCTCGATCTGCGCGGCCGGCGGCCAGGGCGTCGTGGCCATTCTGGAGGCATGAGCATGGCAAGCCAGTCCACCGACCGTTACCTGGCCCTGGTCAATTCCCCGATCGGCGCGAACGTTGCCGCCAAGGTCGGCCTGCCCCGGCCCGCGGTGCTGCGCCGGTACCGTCCGGACGGCCCGCTGCTCGGCGGCCCGCTCGAGGTGGCCACGATCGGAGCCGGGCTGGTGGGGCTGACCGACCTGCTCGCCGGCCTGGATGTCGAGCTGGCGGCGCCCGATTCGACGGCCCGGCTCGGTGCCCTGCTGCTCGATGCGAGCGACCTGGCCGGCCCCGACCAGCTGGCTGAGCTGCGCGCGAAGCTGGCCGGCTCGCTGCGCCGGCTGGGGCCGTCCGCGCGGGTATTGCTGATCGGCCGGACGCCGGACGGCCAGTCGGCCTGGGTCGATGCCGGCCGGCAGGCCTTGGACGGCATCGTCCGCTCGCTGGCCAAGGAATTGCGTTCTGGTGCAACGGCAAACCTGATCCAGCTGGACGCTGCCGACACCCCGCTGACCAACCTGGCGGCCCCGGTGCGGTTCTTGCTGTCCGGCCGATCGGCTTATGTGGACGGCCAGGTGCTGCGGGTCGGCGGCGGGGTAGCGCCGGCACCGGGGGATTGGGCCGCGCCGCTGGCCGGCAAGACCGCCCTGGTGACCGGCGCGGCGCGCGGCATCGGCGCGGCGATCGCCGAGGTGCTGGCTCGCGACGGTGCCTCGGTGGTGGTTGCTGACCTGCCGGCTGCCGGCCAGGCTTTGGCCAAGGTTGCCAACCGGATCGGGGCCAGCACCTTGCAGCTGGACATCGCCGCACCGCAGGCGGCCGATACCGTTGCCGAATACCTGACCCAGCGGCACGGCGGGGTCGACATCGTGATTCACAACGCCGGCATCACCCGGGACAAGCTGCTGGCCAACATGAAGCCCGAGGTGTGGGACTCGGTGCTCGCGGTGAATCTGCTGTCCCAACTGAGGATCAACGAGAAGCTGCTCGATTCCGCGACTTTGCGTGAGGGCGGCCGGGTGGTCTGCCTGGCCTCGACCAGCGGTATCGCCGGCAACCGCGGCCAGACCAACTACGCGGCCAGCAAGGCCGGCGTGATCGGCATGGTTCGCGCGCTGGCGCCGGCCTTCGCGGCCAGGCAGGCCACCATCAACGCGGTCGCGCCCGGCTTCATTGATACCGAGATGACCAGGGCGATCCCGTTCGTGACCCGCGAGGTGGCCCGCCGGCTGAGCAGCCTGCAGCAGGCCGGCCTGCCGGTCGACGTTGCCGAAACCATCGCGTTTCTCAGCCAATCCGCTGCTGGCGGGGTGTCCGGGCAGGTGCTGCGGGTGTGCGGGCAGAACCTGGTCGGCGCATGACCGGTCACGCTCGCGACGAAGCGCTGGCAGACGTCCCGGCGCTTGGGCCGCTGTTCGGCAAGGCGCTGCTGTCGCGCCATCGGGCTGGCGGCGAGCTGGTCACGGACCGGCTCACCGTCGCCGATCAGCCCGTCGATACCGACCGATTGCGCCGCTACCAGCAGGTCTGCGGCTTTCGGGTATCTGACCTGCTGCCGCCCACCTACCTTCACCTGATGGCCTTCCCGCTGTCGATCGCCCGGATGGCCCGTCCGGATTTCCCCTTTCCGCTGCTGGGTCTGGTGCACGTCGAGAACACGCTGCGGCAGTACCGTCCGGTGTCCTCGGCCGAGCCGGTGTCGGTCTCGGTGTGGGCGGCCAACCTCCGTCCGCACCCGGCCGGTCAGCAGCTCGACCTGGTCAGCGAGGTGACGGTGGCTGGCGAGCTGGTGTGGACTGAGACCAGCACGTACCTGCGCCGGGGCCGGACCGGCGAGCGAGCGGCCGGCGAGCGAGCGGCGAAACAGCGATCCGATCCTGGCGGCCCGGTCATCCGCTGGCCGGTGCCGGCCGATACCGGACGTCGCTACGCGGCCGTCTCCGGTGACCGCAATCCGATCCACCTGCACAAGCTGACCGCCCGGGCGTTCGGATTCCGCGCCGCGATCGCGCACGGCCTGTGGCTCAAGGCCCGCACCCTGGCCGCCTTCGAAGGCCGGCTGCCGGCCGCGTTCACGATCGAGGTTGCCTTCAAAACCCCGGTGTTGCTACCGGCGCAGGTCGAGCTGGTCGCGCCGGCAACGGCTGGCGGCTGGCAACTCGACGTGCACGACCTGCGCACCGGCAAACCGCACCTGACCGGCCGCATCGCCGTAACCGCCGACTGAACGAAACCGGTTCGCCGCGCGGCCTGGCAGGATGGTCGAGTGCACATCGCGATCGGCTTGGTACTGCTGGTCGCTGTCTCGACCGCGCTGGCCGCTGGCGCGCGCCGGCTGGCCGTGTCCGAGCCGCTGGTACTGACGCTGGCCGGTATCGCCGGCTCGTACCTGTGGTTCGTCCCGGACGTCTCGCTCAGCCCGCAACTGGTGCTGCTCGGGTTGCTGCCACCGCTGCTCTACACCACCGCGATCCGGACGTCGCTGGTCGACTTCCGGGCCAACCGGCGTCCGATTGGGTTGCTGTCGATTGGCCTGGTCCTGTTCAACACCTTCGCGGTCGGTTGGATCGCCTGGTTGCTGTTGCCGGTTCCGTTCGCGATCGCGCTCGCCCTGGGTGCGGTGCTGGCCCCGCCGGATGCGGTGGCCGCCACCGCGGTTGCCCGCCGGGTCGGCATGCCCCGCCGGATTGTGACCATCCTGGAAGGCGAATCCCTGTTCAACGACGCGACCGCGCTGGTCGCGCTGCGGACCGCGATTGCCGCCGCCGCCGGGTCGGTGAGCATCTGGCACGCGCTGGGCGACTTCGTGCTCGCGGCCGGTGGCGGGCTCGCGATCGGGCTGGTGGTCGCGGTGCTGCTCGGCGCGCTGCGTCGCCGGATCACCGATCCGGTGCTGGATACCTCGCTGTCATTCCTGGCACCGTTCCTGGCTTACCTGCCCGCTGAGGAGATTCACGCCTCCGGGGTGATCGCGGTGGTGGTCTGCGGGCTGATCCTGGGCCACCGGGCCCCGCTGTGGCAGAGCGCGGCGTCCCGGATCGCGGAACGGACGAACTGGCGCACGATCGAGTTCCTGCTGGAAAACTCAGTGTTCCTGCTGATCGGCCTGCAGGTTCGGGTGATTGTCGAGAACGCCTGGCGGTCCGGGCTCGACCACGGCCAGCTGATCGGATCCTGCCTGGCCGTGCTGGCCGCGGTGGTGGTGTTCCGTCCGATCTGGGTGTTTCCCTCGACCTACCTGCCCCGGATGCTGTCGCGCCGGGTCCGCGAGGCCGACCCGTCCCCGCCCTGGACCTACCCGGCGGTCATCTCGTGGGCGGGGATGCGCGGTGCGGTGACGCTGGCCGCGGTGTTCCTGATCCCGGAAACGACCCAATACCGGGACGTCCTGGTCCTGGACGCGCTGGTGGTGGTCGGCGGAACCCTGCTGTTGCAGGGCACCTCGCTCGGCTGGTTGGTGCGGCTGCTGCGACTGCGCGGACCGAGCCGGGCCGAGGACGCGTTGCAGGAGGCCGGCCTGATGCAGCAGGTGACCGATGCCGGGTTGCGCGCGCTGGACGAGCACTCCGACGATGGCACGCCGGTCGACGTGATCGACAGCCTGCGCCAGCGAGTGGGCCATCAGGTGAACGCGGCCTGGGAGCGGCTCGGCCCGGACGAGTCCGACCTGCGCACGCCGAGCGAGCATTACCGGCGGCTACGGCTGGTGATGTTGCAGGCCGAGCGGACTGAGCTGCTGGCCGTGCGCGATGCCGGCGTGCTCGATCACGAGGTGCTGCAGGCGGTGATGCGGGTGCTCGACCTGGAGGAGTCGCTGATCGACCGGTTCGACGAGGCCGAGGACGATCTGCCGGCCGAGCCGTTGCAGACCAGGGTTGGCGGGCAGGAGTGCGAGCACCTGGCGGCGGCGCCGGCCACCTGCCGGCCGGACACGCCGGGTCGCTGCCAGCAGTGCCTGGATGAGAACCTCAGCTGGGTGCACCTGCGAATGTGCCTGTCCTGCGGGCACGTCGCCTGCTGCGATTCGTCGGAGGGTCAGCATGCCGACAAGCACTTCGCCACGACCGGCCACCCGGTGATGCGCAGCGTCGAGCCGGGCGAGGCTTGGCGCTGGTGCTATGTCGACTCCCAGCTCGGCTAACCCGCCAAACGCATAGTGCGGCCAGGTTGCTCACGACACGCCGGTCGATGCGAGCAACCTGGCCGCACTATGCGGCAAGGGGGGACGGGGTTAGCGGATGCGGGCGCGGCTGGAGAAGGCCGCCGCGCCACCGGTGCTGGACGAGGTGTGCATGATCGCCGGACGCGCGCCCGAGGACCGGGCAGCACCCGAGCGAGCAGCGCCGTCGGACTTGCGCCGAGCCCCACCCCGGCCGGCCGCACCGGCGCTGCGGCCGCCACTGCCGGCGCGCGGGGCGTTGCCACCACGAGCGCCC
>JBDSAN010000250.1:0-6903 GCA_039922115.1 Jatrophihabitantaceae bacterium | reverse complement strand
CACCCCGCTCGGGGTGGTTAGCCAGCGCGAGCGCGGCCGGTGCGTCGCCGGCCGCCAGCGCAGCGAAGTACCGCTGCACGACCGCTTTCGGAGCCCGGTCCCGGCGCAGTTGGCCGGTTGCCGCCGTCCCGAAGGTCACCGCCAGCACCGCGCACAGGCCCGCGGCCAGCAACCGCCGAGCCCGGGATCGGCGGCGGCCCGGCAAGGCCGGCGGGGACGGTGCGTCGGCCGGCAGCGCGAGCGCCGCTGACCGGACTGGCCAGTGTGGCGGCGGGGGCGCCCAACGGGAATCTGAGGAATCGGTGTCCATACCTGCTACTCGTGGTTCGGGTGGTCATCGAGCTTTGCGCTGCTGTGCAACTGACGGTGCCATGGCTAGCTGACATCGCTAGATTCGACCTGTCATTCGACCTGTTATTCGACGGCTCGGCGTCCGGAGAACGCCCTGCCGAGGGTCACCTCATCGGCGTACTCCAGGTCACCGCCGACCGGCAGGCCGCTGGCCAGCCGGCTCACCACGACACCCATCGGCTTGATCAACCGAGCCAGGTAGGTCGCGGTCGCCTCACCTTCGAGGTTCGGATCGGTCGCCAGGATCAGCTCGGTGACCGTCCCATCGCTGAGCCGGTGCAGCAGTTCGCGGACCCGCAGATCGTCCGGACCGATACCGTCGATCGGGCTGATCGCGCCACCGAGGACGTGATAGCGACCGCGAAACTCCCTGGTCCGCTCGACCGCGACGACGTCCTTGGGCTCCTCGACCACGCAGATCACGGTGGCGTCCCGGCGCGGGTCGCGGCAGATCCGGCACTCCTCGGAATCGGCAACGTTGCCGCAGACCCGGCAAAACTTGACCTCGGCCTTCACCCGGCGCAGCACGGCGGCCAGTCGTTCCACGTCAGCCGCTTCGGTGGCAAGCAGGTGGAAGGCGATCCGCTGGGCGCTCTTCGGCCCGATCCCCGGCAGCCGGCCGAGCTCGTCAATCAGGTCCTGGATCGCGCCTTCATACATCATCGGCGCCTCATCGGTGCGTCCATCACAGGCCGGGCAGTCCCAGCCCGCTCAGTCCGCCAAGGCCCCCGGTCACCGGGCCCATCTTGTCGGCCGCCAGCTCGCCGGCCTTGCGGGTGGCATCGCGCACCGCGGCCACCACCAGGTCCTGCAGGGTCTCGGCATCGTCCGGGTCGATCGCCTTCGGATCGATGGTCACCGCCAGCAATTCACCGCTGCCGGTGACCCGGGCAGTGACCAGGCCGCCACCGGCGCTGCCGTCAACCTCGGCGTCGGCAAGCTCAGCCTGAGCCTGCGCCAGTTGCTCCTGCATCTTCTGCGCCTGCTTCATCAGCTGCTGCATGTTGGGCTGGCCGCCTGGTCGCACGTCACTGTCTCCTGCTGGTCGTGGTGGCGATGCCGATACGCGACACCGCTGCTTGAGGTTGAACGCATTTCATACCTGAGGCCACCGACAGGATGCTCACCTGGCCGGCTTGCGCCAGCCTAACCCGCAGCTCTGGCAGTCTTGGGACTCATGAGGATTATCGCGGCCGGTTGCGCCGGGTTGCTGCTGCTGGTGACCGGCTGCACCGCTGCGCCAGCGCGCTCGACCGGGCCAGCCTCGGCCAGCAGCGCGGCGCCGAGTTCGCCGGTGTCGGCTTCGGTGTCGGCGAGCCCAACCAGCCCGAAGTCCTCAGCCCCGGCCAGCCACCGGCCGAGCACCGCCGGGCTGTCGACGGGACCGGCCAGCACGGCCCGATCACAACCAGCGACCAGCCGGCCCGCCGTGCCGGCCGCCCCTCGAACCGGCACCGTGATCGTGCTCAACCCCGGCCACAACGGCGCCAACGCGGCCAATGCGGCAGCGATCAACCGGCAGGTGCCGGCCGGGTTCGGCCAGTACAAGGCCTGCGATACCACCGGCACCGAGACCAACGCCGGCTACCCCGAGTACGCGTTCAACTGGGACGTCTCGTTGCGGGTCAAGGCGCTGCTGCAGGCCCGCGGAATCACGGTGATCATGACCCGCGGTTCGGACACCGGGGTCGGGCCCTGCGTGGACGAGCGGGCCCGGATCGGCAATCAGGCCGGCGTGCGTGCGGTGATCTCGATCCACGCTGACGGGGCCGCAACCTCCGGGCATGGCTTCCATGTCTGTGAGGATTCCCGCCAGCCGGCCGGTCCGGCGGTAGCCGCCGCATCACACCGGCTGACCGTTGCGATGCACGATGCGCTGCTGTCCGGTTCGGGGATGAGCGTGTCGAGCTATCTCGGTTCCAACGGCTACTTTCCGCGCGATGACCTGGCCGGCCTGAACCTGGCGACGGTGCCCGCGACCTTTCTTGAGATCGGCAACATGCGCAACGCCGGCGATGCCGCCATCCAGTCCTCGGCGGCCGGCCGGCAGCGCATCGCGCAGGCGCTGGCCGCCGGAATCCTGGCCTGGTTGTAACCGGCTAGCTAGCGGTCTGCGCCCAGTCGCGGCCCTAGCGCGTCGAGCAGGCCGGCGCAGGCTCGCTCGATCTGGTCGAGCACGATCTCGAAGCCGCGCTCGTCGTCGTAGTACGGGTCCGGGATGTCGAGGTCAGCGACCGGCCCGTCGACGGCGGCCGGATCGTAGGAGCGCAGCAGGCGCACCGCAGCGGCCGCCTCCACCGGGTCACTGGCATGCCGGGCGAGGGTGCCGAGCCGGGCCTGGTGCCCGGCGTCGATGGCCAGCACCAGGTCGACCTCATCGAAGTCCGCGGCCACGAACTGCTTGGCCACATGCGGCGGGGGCTGGTAGCCATGTGCCAGCAGGGTGCGCCGAGCCCGCGGATCCATGTCGTTGCCGGCATGCCAGGGGCCGGTGCCAGCGCTGTCCACGACGGCGGCGCCGGCTAGTCCGGCCTCGGCCAGCATCGCCAGCAGGACCACCTCAGCGGTTGGTGAGCGGCAGATGTTGCCGGTGCAGACGAAGCGGATCCGCAGCGGGTCGGCGGTCACGGGGCGTCGAGCGGACGCGCACCCAGGCTGTCGGTCAGCAGCGCGATCGCGGCGGCCTCCGGATCGCCGCCGGTGCCGGCCCGACCGCTCACCTCGTCGGCGTCCTCGTCCACCCCGTCGTTGTCCGGCGGTGCCGGTGCCGGCGCGGCCTGCGGGGTGGGTTGTCGCGGCCCGGTCGAAGGTGGCGGGCTGGTCGGCGACGGGCCGGTGTCCACGCCGATCTCGATCCGCCAGCCGCCGCCGACCACCGCGCCGAGCGAGTCCCGCAGCACCGACAGGTTGCTCTCGTCGCCGATCATCTTGGCGATCGGGGCCGAGGTGGCCGCCAGCCGGATCAGGGTGCCGTCCACGGTGGCGATCGAGGCGTTGTCGAGCAGCGCGCGGGTGCGCCGGCTGCGGCTGCGCACCTGGTCCAGCACGTCCGGCCAGAGCCGGCGCAGGCCAGCCGAGTCGGCGACCGCTGCCGGCTCAGCCGGCGGATCGGCCGGCCCTACCGCAGCTGCCGGGGTTGGCGCCGGCTCGCTGTCCGATGTCAGGTCAGCCGATGTCGGGTCAGCCGATGTCGGGTCAGCCGGCGTCGGGGTGGCCGGCGTCGGGCTGGCCGGTTCGGCGACCGGGGCCTGCGGAGTGGGAGCTGCTGGGGCTGCGGTCGCCGAGACTGCCGGCGGCGGTGCCGCTTGGCTGGCCGGCGCTTGGCTGGCCGGCGCTTGACTGGCCGGCGCTTGGCTGGCAGGCGGCTTGCTGACCGCCGGTGCCTCAGCGGCCGGCTTGCTCGCCGGACGGGCCGGACGGGCCGGCGCCGGCTCGGCGTCGGTCATGCCCTGCCGCCGTTCCAGGCGTTCCAGGCGCTGCATCAGCGCCTCGGAGTCAGCAGTCGCATCGGGCAGCATCATCCGCGCGCACAGCAGTTCGAGCATCAGCCGGGGCGATGTGGTGCCGCGCATCTCGGTCAGCGTGGTGTGGGTGATGTCGGCATAGCGAACCAGGCTGGCCAGGCCGATCCGGCGGGACTGGTCGGCCAGCCGCTCGGCCTGATCGCCGGCGTAGTCGATCAGGCCCTTGTCCACCGCATCCGGCACCGCATCGAGCACCATCAGGTCGCGGAACCGTTCCAGCAGGTCGGCGGCGAACCGGCGCGGGTCGTGACCGGCCTCGACCACCCGGTCGATGGTGGAATACACCCCGGAGGCATCGCCGACGGCCAGCGAGTCTGTCATGTCGTCCAGCAGCGCGGAGTCGGTGACACCGAGCAGGCCGACGGCGCGGACGTAGGTAACTCCCTCGGGGCCGGCTCCGGCCAACAACTGGTCGAGAACTGACAATGAATCACGGGCAGATCCGGCACCGGCCCGGACCACCAGCGGGAACACGGTCGGCTCCACGGTGGCGTCCTCGGCCTGGCAGATCCGTTCCAGGTGGGCACGCAGCACCGACGGTGGGATCAACCGGAACGGGTAATGGTGGGTGCGCGAGCGGATCGTCTGCAGGACCTTGTCCGGCTCGGTGGTGGCGAAGATGAAGATCAGGAAGTCGGGCGGTTCCTCGACCAGCTTGAGCAGGGCGTTGAAACCCTGCGTGGTCACCATGTGCGCCTCGTCGATGATGTAGACCTTGTACCGATCGCGGACCGGGGCGTAGTAGGCCCGCTCGCGCAGGTCGCGCGCGTCGTCGACACCGCCGTGGCTGGCCGCGTCGATCTCGATCACGTCGATCGAGCCCGGGCCGTTCGGCGCGAGATCGGTGCACGAGCCACAGACCCCGCACGGCGTCGGGGTCGGGCCCTGCTCGCAGTTCAACGAGCGGGCCAGGATCCTGGCGCTGGAGGTCTTGCCACAGCCGCGCGGGCCGGAGAACAGGTAGGCGTGATTGATCCGTCCGGAACTGAGCGCCTGCATCAGCGGAGCGGTCACATGCTCCTGGCCGATTACCTCGGAGAAGGTTGCCGAGCGATATTTTCGATAGAGCGCCAATGCCACGCCGATCACCTTATCCCGGTGCGCCGACACCGGTTGCCGGACTGTTACCTCGGACTCGGCGCCGCGGCACCCGATCGCGTGCTCACACGGCCCGGGCGAGCTAGGTTGGCAGGCACCGAGAGGTGAGACTGCTCGAACGGAGGGCACTGTGGCGCAGCTGAGCCCGGGCGTGGGTAGCCCGATCGACATCGCGGAGTTCGATCGCGCACCGATCGCCGACGCCGCCGCCGAGTTGCTGCCGTGCTGCGCCAGCCGGCGCTGGGTCACCCAACTGGTCAGAGGCCGCCCGTACGGCCGGCTCGAATTGCTCAAGGCCCGCTCGGACGCGATCCTGGCCAGGCTGGACGGGGCCGAACTCGCCGACGCGATCGCGGCCCAGCCCGGTGTGCTGCAGGACGCCGGGCAGGATCGAGCCGGCAACGATCCGGTCGCCGAACGCGAGATCGCCCGGACGGAGCTGGCAAAAGTCGTCCGACGACAGCTCGCCAGGACGTTCTGCTGAGTGGCCTCCCGCTATCCAGTCCAGTCCAGCTTCAGCTCAGCTGCCAGCTCCGCTTGGACAAGCCGTACCAGAAACCCTCAATGACCGAACGTGAATCCGGCTCGTCGCCGGCCGCGCCGAGGGCCACGAACAGCGGCGCGAAGTGCTCGGTTCGTGGGTGGGCCAGTCGGCCGGCCGGCGCCTTGACCAGAAAGTCGGCCAGCGCGTCCAGGTCGCGGTGCGCCATCGCCTCGGCTGCCCAGGCATCGAATTCAACCGACCAGCTCGGCGCCTCGTAGTCCGGGCCCAGGGCGGGTTTGAACGCCGACAGGTTGTGCGTGGTGAACCCGCTGCCGATGATCAGCACGCCCTCATCGCGCAATGGCCGCAACCGCCGGCCGACCGCCAGCAACGCCGTCGGATCCAGCGTGGGCATGGACAGCTGCAGCACCGGCACGTCCGCGTCCGGGTACAGCTCGACCAGCGGGACGTAAGCGCCATGGTCCAGGCCCCGGCCCTGGTCGGGGTGCACCTCGCGGCCGGGTTCGGCCAGCAAGCCGGCAACCGCCCGGGCCAGGTCCGGCGCGCCGGGCGCTGGGTAGGTCACGTCGTAGTAGTGCTGCGGGAACCCCCAGAAGTCATAGAGCAACGGCACACTCGCGGTCGCGCTGACCGCGATCGGCGCGTGTTCCCAGTGCGCGGACACCACCAGGATCGAACTCGGTTTGGGCAGCTCGGCCGACCAGGCACGCAGCTCGCTGGTCCAGCGCGCGTCGTCGGCCAGCGGCGGTGCGCCGTGGCTGAGATAGATGACCGGCATCCCGGCGGCTGAACACTCAATTAGCCCGCATCGCCGGTCGATGCCAGCAGCCAACCGGGCAGCAAAGGACCCCCCGCGTACCCGTCAGAGCTTGCTTATCCTTGCTGCCTTCCGGCCCTGGGGAAGTTCACAAGATGGACGCCACGCGGGGGGTCTGGCAGCCAGTGTACTGGTGCCGGACGGCCCATCCGGCGGCCGGGCGCCAACGATCGGGCTAGGGCGCCAGCGCCTCGCCCTGCTCCGGCTCCAGGCCCTCGGCGACGCTCGGCGCCGGCTTGCCCTCGGCCTGCCGCCAGGCCCCGAACGCGGTCGCCATGCCGATGAACCAGACGGTGCCGATCAGGTAGGCACCGATCACGTCGGACAGGAAGTGCACGCCGAGCGCGATCCGGGAAAAGCCGATCAGCAGCACCAGCACCGCCGCCACCGCGATCAGCCAGCCCCGCCAGCGCTTGGCCACCGCCGGCAGGAACACCGCGACCAGGATCGCGTAGCCGACGATCGCGGCCTGGCTGTGCCCGCTGGGAAAGGACTTGCCGCCGGCCACCGCGACCGGATCGAGCAGGGTCGGCCGGGCCCGTCCGACCAGTAGCTTGATCAGGTTGTTCAGCAGGCTGCTGCCGATGTCGGTGACCGCCACGAATGCG
>JBDSAN010000249.1:0-4489 GCA_039922115.1 Jatrophihabitantaceae bacterium | reverse complement strand
GCTGGGCTCGGACCATCCGGACACCTTGGCTACTCGCCACAACCTTGCTCGGTGGCGTGGGGTGGCGGGGGATCCGGGGGGTGCGGCGGCTGCGTTGGAGCGGCTGCTGGTTGATCGGTTGCGGGTGCTGGGCTCGGACCATCCGGACACCTTGGCTACTCGCCACAACCTTGACTATTTGCGCCACCAAGTGAGGGGTGTGGTGTCCTGGGACATGGGTGACGGGTCTGTCACGGGACATGGATGACAGTTACGCGTACGTGCTCCACCGTTGCCAGATTCCAGTGTCGCCGTAGGCAGATCCGACGTAGCGGGCGCTGGTGATCCGGTCGTGGATAACGTAGACGCCCTCCATGTGCTCCAGCGCAATCCTCCAGTCCGGACGTGCTTGGCTGACGATCACCTGAAGCCCGGCGAGGTTGTGGTTGATCCGGTCGTGGCCCGGGAACGGGTCGCCGAGGAACGGTTCTTCTGAGATGGAGGCGACGGTCATGTTCGCTAGGCACGCCTCCATGCTCCGCCGGCGCTGCCGCCCGACAAGCTCGGAACGCACGTACAGCCGGCGGATATAGGGACCCAAGAGGTCCCGCCGCAGGAGGATGTCGTACGACTGGGCCTTAGGTTCGGGTACGTCTATCGCTGCTCCGACCGACTCGCCCAGTCCCGCGAGAGTTTCCCCGCGACCTCCTCCAACTCATAGGTCTTGGGACCCAGCGCCCGTTCCAGCTGTGCGACCTCCTTCTTCAAATCCGCCAGCTCCGCGGCCTCGGGCAGCTTCTTATCCCGCAGCGTGGCCAGGGTAGCCTTGCCGTCCTCGAGTAGCTGCCAATACAGTAATGATAGCTTACATTCATCATCGTTGCATATGAACGAATGGGGTAGAGTTCGCGGATGTTCCTGCGCCGCCAAAATCAAGTTCTGCTTCGAGAGCTGAAGGCTCTACGTGAATCGGTTGATCAAGTCAGCGTCGACCTTCACGCGCAGCGCGCTAAAGAACAACAGCAGTCACCGAGATACGTAAGTTCCACTCCGGCCTACATTTCATTAGCAGCTATAGTGCTTGGTGCGATCACAGCTACCTACTCGCTAATTGCTTTCAATGAGCCTGTGCTATCGGAGGATTACAGTTCGAGTTACACGTTTGGTGTAGCTAGCGCAACCGTTGCGAACGTCGGCATAAAATCTTACTACCTCGGACCAAGCGTCTCGTACAGTATGGAATTTCCAGAAGTCATGGCCGGGGACAGTTGGGTTCTCATACTTGAAGGCGATGCGGAAATATCGTCATTATCCGGGGCTACCTCTAAAGGAATTTCCATGCGTGAAGACCGTTGCGATGGGTCTACGCGGATAAATTGCGAGATTATTTCAGGAACGGTGCCAGCCAAGGCTTCACTTCCATCCATCGCGTCGTTCACGCGGTCAGTCGACAACGCCAATTGCGGTCAAGACTTCTTTGCAAAGGAATCTTCTAGATATGCAATAAGAGTCGGCGGCGACCGAAAGCACATGCACGGTACGCATACTTGGGCGTACCGAGAGGATGACCTTCCTGTTTATACGATTCTCAATACGCCCGCGGTGACTAACTTGCGAGACTTCGAGGCTTCGATCACTGCCAAAGTGTCTAGAACATACAAGAACCCAATACTCGATCATTGCATAGCGTACCTTGTTAACGATAACTACGAGGTGGTTTCGACTAATCCCAACCCGAGCGAGGTTTTCTCGCGTGACGTGGTTACTTGGACAAACAAAGATGCCGAGTGGCCATCTATCCTTCTGCGGAAGACTTGGGCCGCTTCAGCCGGAAATGCAGGAATCATCTTGGCGGGCTTATGCTTCACTCTCGTTGGCGGCTTCCTTCCTGTCTATGTCCAAGACCTGATCACAGCAAGGCGCGGGCGACCGAGGAAGACGCGACGTAGACATCGTCGGACTAGAGATAAATAGCACTGTCAGCCAACGCTGATCCAGATCGCCGTTCGACTCCGCACCAGCTCCATTTCATAGAACTTCCTGCACCCATGTGCCATCAATCTTGGATAGCTGCACCTGCCGAAGAGGATTTCACGACGCCCGCGCCGAGGGCTGGGCGGTGAACCACAAAAAGCTAATCCGATCGTGGTGCCCGGAAGGTAACGTCAGGATTTGGTTATATGTCCCCCTAGGGTCTGTGGCAGGACCCCATGTATTGATCCAGGGCGAGTGAGAGTCGTCTGGGTTTTCATTGGTGGGTGCAGATCGCAGCGTATCGGGCAGGGGCGAGGTAGCCCAGGGCTGAATGGCGGCGGTGGTGGTTGTATTCGGTCTTCCAGTCGGCGATGACGATCTTGGCGTGGGTGAGCGACCAGAACAGGTTGACGTTCAGGCACTCATCCCGGACCCGGCTGTTGAACGATTTCACGTAGCCGTTGCACACGGTTCGCCGGGCGGGATGAAGGACAGACCGAGGCGTTCGCCGGCCCAGTCGGCCATCGCAGTGCACGCCAACTCCGGGCCGTTGTCGCAGCGCAGCACGGCGGGATAGCCACGGCTGGCAGCGAGGCGGTCCAACTCGTCGATGAGCTGGTCGCCGGTGATCGATCGGGCGACCAAGCCACCGAGGCATTCGCGGGTGTGCTCGTCGATGATGGAGGCGATCTTGACGGGTCGGCCGTCGGTGGTTGAGTCGAACTGGAAATCGACGGCCCAGACCTCATTCGGCGCATCAGCTTTGGGCGTGTCTGGTGCGGTGCTGGTGCCCAGGCGTTTGCGGCGAGCCCGGATCGGCACTCGCAGGCCTTCCTCGCGCCAGATGCGTTGCAGCTTCTTGTGATTGACGATCCAGCCCTCGCCTCGGGCGTCGTGATAGGCCCGGCGGAAACCCCACCGCGGATGGTCCTTGGCATAGGCCCGCAGCCAGGTTCGAAGGGCGGCGTCCGGGTCGGCCGGGGTCCCGGCTTGGGCCCGGTGGCGTTGGGTTGTTCGGTGCTGCCCGGTCACGCGGCAGGCGAACTGACCGGACGCCCGTCGGGCCGGACAGCCGGGGGTACCGTGAACGTCCGGTCAGCGTGCCGTTTGGCGGCTGAATCGGATGGCTTCGTCGGTTACCCCGCAGGCTGCAACGCGAATGCCTTGATACGGCACCTCGCCGACAACAGACCCGATCCTTTGCTGAGGAAAATATTCATTTATGTGAAGCGGTGATGTCGGGTTACCGCGCCAGCGCTGATCGGCCTGACCACCATCATCGATCCGTGGAGCATCCAAACCGGGCCCCGAGGCCCGCGGATCTCAGCCGACGAATCCGCCGGGTGACGGTTGGTTGTCCGTCTCGATGAGGTTTACTTGTTCATGCGGGACCATTACCGCCTGCTTCTTTTGCCAAAATACGAGCGCATAGCTGACGTAGCCCTCGAGCAGGAACTCATCGTTACGTTCGGAATACGGCATCGATCCGATGCCCATCGCATCGGCAAGAACCTGCAGCGGCACCACCGACGCGGTGATGTTCCGCCCTACCGAGCCGTCCTCGACTGCGTCGGCGGTCTCACGGATTGCCGTGACAAACGCGTTTACGATGTCGATGCTCGATGCGGACGCGACTATCTGCCCGTCCAATCTTGTCACCGTCTGGGCTGGCATGTCGGCGCCCCAGCTGTGATAGGTCTTGCCAGGGTCGGGACGGTAGTGCTCGGCCCAGCCGGTGAACTCCTGACCAGAGCCGGTGTAGTTGATGTTGGTCAGGTGTCCCAACACAACCAGCGCCCAGCGGCGGTTGGCGTCATCCTCGAAGGAGAAGTTTTCATCGAAGACGAACTCGGCGTCGGCGTCGCCGTCGAAGTTCTCCGGCGCCGGTGAGAGCCCAAGCATGCCGATGTCAAGCGTGCTGCCCTTGAACTTCGGCGCGATGACCGCGTTGCTAGACAGGACCGACGCCATGTCCTGAAGAGTTTGGCCCAAGCCCTTGTCTTCGCGCTGAGCCTCCATAAGAGAGTTCTTGATCCAATCGCGGGTCGTAACCTCGGCGTCGCCGAAGTGGTTCAGCACGGCGAGGCCGGCGTAGGACACCATGTACCCGCAAACGAAGAAGGACTTTGACACGTACTCGTCCTGGAAATCGAAGATGTGCCCGTTGTCCGAGAGCGTGATGAGAGTGTCGCCGACACAGATGAGACGGTCGCTGTCGACGTAGCGGAGCACCAGAGTCATCGAAACTTTCCCCTGGACGGTGGTACGCAAAACGCATGTCGGAACGAATGGTACGCAGACGCCACGTCAGGTTCCGCCGAGTCTAGGTTCGGCTCGGGGTCTGCTGCCAGAGAATAGAACCCTGCCCCTGCCCGCAGACCTAGGTGATGTCGAGCCGGACGATGTCATTCGGAGTCCTGTCCTCAACGTAGCGACCATGATGCTGCCTCGTCGTCGATTCAGAGCCGCCGACCGACACCCTGCATTCACGTGTGCATCTAACGGCATGAGCATGTGATGATCGCACCCGGCGAAG
>JBDSAN010000248.1:0-8875 GCA_039922115.1 Jatrophihabitantaceae bacterium | reverse complement strand
CGCTCCCGGCTCTGCGGGCACCGCGATGCCGGCGTCGAGGCGGGCCAGGTCGAATCGGCGGGCCTGCGCCGGCGCAGCCGCGGTGCCGGCGGCCAGCAGCGTGCCCTCGGCCAGCCCGTAGCACGGCAGCATCGCAGCCGAGTCGAACCCGTACTCGGCGAAACGCTTGCTGAACGCCTCGATGGTGCGTTGGCGTACCGGTTCGGCACCGTTGAACGCCACCCGCCAGCTACTCAGGTCCACGCCCGCCAAGTCGGCGCTGGAGACCCGCGAGGTGCACAGGTCATAGGCGAAGTTCGGGCCGCCACTGACGGTCGCCCGGTGCTCGCTGACGGCACGAAGCCATGTGATCGGCTGTCGGACGAATTCGACCGGGGCCATCAGCCAGGTCGGAACGCCGAGAGTGAGCGGAGTCAGGATCGCCCCGATCAGGCCCATATCGTGGTTGTGCGGCAGCCAGCTGACCATCCTGCTGGCCGCGCCGAAGCCGAATGCATCCCTGATCACCCCGATGTTGTGCACCAGGTTGGCGTGGGTGACCATCACGCCCTTGGGCGTGCCGGTCGATCCAGAGGTGTACTGCAGAAATGCCAACCGGCTGGTATCGCCCGGGGCACCCGGTTGCCAATCCCCGGCGGCCGCGTCGTCGATCGCCCCCATCGAGAGCACCTCGACGCCGACTGCCTCGGTCAGCCCCGCGATGGCCGCGCTGGCGGCCAACTCGCGGCCGACCAGAGCGAGGCTGGGCTCGGCATCGGCAGCGATGGCACCGACTGCGGCCAAGGCCGCCTGGTCGGCCCGGAAGGCCAGCGGGACGGGTACGGCCCCTGCGTAGACGCAACCGTAGAAGGCGGCCACGAAGTCCGCACCCGCGTCGATGACCAGCAGCACCCGGTCGCCCGGACGGCAGCGTTGTGCCACCGTCGCCGCGACCGCTCGTGCCCTGCTGTCCAGCTTGCCGTAGGACCAGCCTGCCGATCCCGACATGGTCAGCCCGATCGCGTCGGGCCGGTCTGCCGCGTGCCGGCGCAGCGCCGAGCCGATGTCGATCGTCGTCACTTCACAATCCCAACTGGGTCGAGAGCTCGGTCACCGTGGGGTAGTCGAGTACGTCCACCACATCGACATCCGAACCGAGTTCACGGCGGATTCGGGCGGCGATCCGCGTGGCGATCAGGGAATCCCCGCCCGCGTCGAAGAAATCGTCATCGACTCCGAGGTCGGCCTGGCTGAGCACCTCGCGCCAGATTCGCAGCAGGCCGGCGGTACCTTCGACCACCTCGGTCTCGGTGGCCTCAGGGTCGGACGAGACTCCGACGCCGGGCACAGCCAGATCCGCTTCCGGCGCGGTCGGCACTGCGTTCAGATCACGTTTTCCCTGCGCGTTCACGGGGATCTCTGACACCACCTGATATACGGCCGGAACCAGGTAGCCGGGGAGTACCGAGCGCAATCGCCGTACGATTGCCTTCTGGTCGAAGCCGTGGCCAGGCGTCGGCACGATGAAGGCGGTCAACTGCGCGAAGCCGGCCGCATCGGTGGGAGCTCCCACGGCAGCCATGTCGACACCGTCGATCTCCAGCAGCCGTCGCTCGACCTCCGCCGGTTCGATCCGGTAACCGTGCAGGTTGAGTTGCAGGTCTGCGCGGCCGTCGAAGAGCACCTCGCCGTCGGCGTTGATCCGGCCGAGGTCTCCGGTGCGGTAGAGACGAGTCCCGGCCGTGCCGAACGGGTCGGGCACGAACCGCTCGGCGGTGAGATCGGGACTGCCGACGTAACCGCGTGCCAAACCCGCGCCGCCGATGCAGATTTCGCCGATCTGGCCTTGCGGAACCGGATTGAGATCCTCGTCGAGCAACCGTAGGTAGGTGTTCGTCATGGGTCGACCCAGCGGCACCTGATCGGCTACCTCGCCGGGCGGACAGGGCCGGGCCAGGCAGGACACGCTCGCCTCGGTCGGGCCGTACAGGTTCCACAGTGACACCTGCAGGTGTTCGTGGACCTGGCGCACGAGGTCGGCTGACAGCGCCTCCACTCCGGAGACGATGTGCCGCAGACTGTGGCAGCGTCGCGCGTCGGCAGGGTCGCGTAGCAACTCGCGCAGCGCGGTCGGCGCGAAGTCGACATCGGTGACCGACTGCTGTTCTATCGTGCGGCTGAGCTGCCTCGGGTCGAAGCCGCTCGCATCGGGCAGCAGCACCGAGGTGGCACCGTGCATCAGAGCGCGGAACAGCTCGTCCATCGAGACGTCAAACGTGCAAACAGCCTTGCGCAACACCCGATCCCGTGCGTCCAGCGGGTGTGCCGACTGCGCCCAGGCCATCCGGTTGGAGAAACTGGCGTGCGAGACCAGGACGCCCTTGGGAGCACCCGTCGATCCCGAGGTGAACAGCAGGTATGCCGCGTTGTCCGGCCGTAGCACGGTGGCCAGCCCGGTGCCCGGCAGCGCGTCGATCGCCGCGGCGTCGCGTTCGACGTCCAGCACGACCGTCGCGCCGGCGGGGGCACTCGTCCCGCCGCCGGTGATCACCACAGTGGGTGCCGCGGCCGTCAGTACCGTCTGATGCCGGTCCGCGGGGTCGCGGGGGTTCAACGGCACGTAGATGCCGCCGGCCTTGAGTACCGCGACGATTGCGATTACTTCGGCGATGGAGCGCGGCAACAACACCGCGACCGGCACCTCCGCGCTCACCCCGAGCTCGCGCAGGCGCCGCGCTAGCTGGTTGGACCGGGCGTCGAGTTCGGCGTAGCTGATGGTGTCGGCATCACTGGCCACCGCTGTGCCGGTGAGGTTCTGTCGTGCGGCGCGTTCGAAGCATTCGGTGATGACGGACGGGGACAGCTCGGCGACGGGGCCGGTCAGCTCAGAGCGGCCCGTGCCGACGGCACCGTTGACCTCCGACAGCAGCTCGGCGGGAGCGCGGTCGGCGCCAGCCACGGCGGCGCGTGCCAGCGCGACGAACCTGGTGCCGAACCGGTGTGCCCAGGCCTCGTCGAACAGGCCGTGGTCAAATTCCACCTCGACCTGATAGCCAGGGCCGTCCTCGATCACCCGGACAGTCAGGTCCAACCGCGATCGCCCGGTCTCCAGCTGCTGCCAGCTTGCCTGCAGGTTGTCCAGCTCGAGTACCGACGTCGGCGCGCTCTGCAGGGCGAAGGCGACCTGCGCGATGGGCTGGTGACTGCGCTCCCGACGCGGTGCCAGTTCGCGCACCAGGTGCTGGAACGGAATCTCCTGGTGGGCGTAGGCGTCCAGGCACACCGATCGCTGCCGAAGCACCAGCTCTTCGAAGCTAGCCACCCCGGAGACATCGGTGCGCAGCACCAGCAGATTGAGGAAGCAACCGATCAGCGGCTCGAGCGCGGAGAACCCCCGGGTGGCCACCGGGGTCGCGACGACGATGTCCGAACTCCTGGTCTCGTCGGCGACCAGCAGGTTGAACACCGCGACCATCGTCATGAAGGTGGTGACGCCGCGGCTTCGGCTCCAGTTGCGCAGCTCATCGGCGAGCTCAGGTGCGATCGGCACCCGCAGGTTGCCGCCGCTGAAACCCTGGCTGGCCGAGCGGGGACGGGCCGCGGTGAACGAGAGCAGCGGCGGCGCTCCGGCCAGCTTGCGGAGCCAGTACTGCTGGTCCTTGGCCAGCTGGCGCTGTGATGCCGGCGAGCGCTCCCATTCGGCGAAGTCGACGTACTGCAGGGCCAGCGGTGCGGTGTCCGGTTGCCGGCCGGCGCCGAACGCGTTGTAGAACTCGGACAACTCTTCTGTAAAGATCGCCAGCGACCACAGATCGCAGACGAGGTGGTGGATGAGCGCTACCAGGACGTGGCGTTGCGGGGAGCGGTGGTAGAGCCGCATCTGCAACGGGCGTCCGGCGGAAAGCTGCAACTCCCGTTCGAGGTCGGCCTGGCACAGCCTGTCGAAGTCGTCGTCGGTCAGGCCAGTCACGTCCACGACCGGCAGCTCGACGGGGTGTTCGCAGGTGTGCTGACGAACGCCCGCGTCGGTATCGATGAACGCGGTTCGCAGGATCTCGTGCCGGTCGACGATCGCCGCCACCGCTCGTTCGAGAAGGTCCACCCGAAGCGGGCCCGTCAGGTCGAGCCGGATGCCGTCATTATGGTGGACCTGCTCGCCCTCCTGCTGGTCGACGAACCACAGCCGCTCCTGCGCCAGGCTGAGCGGGGCGGGCAGTCCGCTGGGTCGGCCGACGGGACCGGTCGGTCGGCCCGCTGACGCTTGAGCAACTCCCGTTCGCAAGGCCAGCAGTTGCGCGGCGGACAACGATTGATTAGTCGTACCTTTGGAATCGGTCAACGTCGGTGAGCCGTCACAGCTAGTGCATCTTCCATCCGGAGGCGGCCAGAGCTAGCACGAATTCCATACGTTTATGGATTAAAGATCATTTGTGCCTGATTGTCGCCACTCTACCGCATCCCTGATCCACGACCAATCCGTAACCGTCGAGCTTGTCGAGTCTCGATACGAGCCGGTAAGAACACGGCCCGAGGAGAATCGTCAAGGTGCTCCAGCGTAAAGTGACCCAGCCGAGCACCTCGATCGGACCTGCTCGCCGCGTCAAGCTCCAGATCAACCTGGATCTCACAGACGCTTCCTACGTTGGTCACGCAGCTGCCTGGGTGATCGTGGCTGGTGGCTGGTGGCTGGTGGCTGGTGGCTGGTGGCTGGTGCCAGAGGCGGCGATGCCAGTTAGGTCGGTGTCGTGCTAGATGGTGACCCGGGGGCAGATTGGCCACATCAACCCGTTGGCGACCTCAAGCTCGACCTTCGCCAGGATCTCGGGGTCACGGATGTTGAGGAACCCCTCGACAAATGACTTGTAGTCGTCCAGAACACCACCAAGCATGCCGAATGCGTCCACATCACTCCTTGCTCGTCGGGCCAAGCGGTCGTGCTGAATACGCTAATGATTGATCGTCATCTCGGCGCGGCCCGGCGTGTACTGCGGATAATCACCATTTCCCGCAGTGGTTTGGCCGCGTGAGTGTTGGCGTCGGGGAGTGGGGGTTGCTTCGCACCACGAACCGGTGCCCGCTATCACGCCGAATAGGGGCCATCGTGACCTTTCGGACCTGGCTGGCCTGGTCCTCGATCACCTGGACGGCCAGCGCCCTGGTCTGGGTGATCCGGACGCCGGCCTCTTCGAACACTTCCCTCGTGCCAGCGGCCTCCAACGTCTCAGCCTGGTTGACGCCACCTGCCGGGATCTGGGTTCCGGCATCAGGAAAGTCTGTGTGATCGAAGCACAGCAGCCGTACCGATCCTGGCCTTCTATCAAAGACGTATACCGCGACCCTATACCGATCGCGCATAGCGTCCCTTTCGCCCGTTGACGTCTGATTTAGACACTGCTTGATGCACCCTCGACTGTCAAGCGTTTTGCTCACAGCGAGCCATCTGTGATCCCCAGGCTGGCTCAGTGGCCCTGGCTGAGCTAGATCCGTATATTCTGCGACGGCTATTGATTGTCCGTGCGCTGGCGAAGTCAACGGCAACTGAATCCTGACCCCTTGCGGCAGCGCGAGTTCAATTGCGCCAGTACCAGCGTCCCGATCGGCGTCGGCCAAGCCCAGGAATCTTGATCGACCGGTGCAGCACCTGTTTCGGATCGGTGATCGCGTGCAAGCTGGGCGGGTGACAAAGCGCTGTAACCGTCGGTGCGCAGAATGGCGACCAGCAGCTCCCATGCCATGGGCGGCGGCAGCGACCTATGCGCGATCGGCGCCTCCCCTCACCCGGACCAGGCAGGTCCAGGTACAGGTGCTTGGCGGGGAGATACGCTGTGCCGCGAGAAGCGGTTGGACTGGCTTAGCCTCGATCCACCGATGATCATGGCGGTGTGAGCGTGCCGTAGCGCGAGAATGCCCTTACGTGGCAGCAGAATCTGGCTTATCGAAGGTCAGAATCTCACCGCTACGAAGGGCATCTCGTAGATGCAACTTTCTCCTAGGTCATTGTCGTTGTCCGCGCGCTTCGACGAGGCGAGCGTCAGCGGATTAGGCGACCTTCGGAATCCGGCCGGTGTGGTCGGCAAGGCTGCCGTTTGACGACCAGTCGCCCGAACTGGCGCCCTATCGACGACGTCGTCGTGGCCGTCACCGCGAGCCGTTGAGAGTCAGGCGATGACCGAATCTGCTTATCCGGCAAAGGCGATCTCCTGGCTACTGGGTGATCACGCGTTGCCAAACCCAGTACCCGGCGGCCCAACCATGACGGGCGCTAGCTGGCGCACCTCGTGCCGGCGACACCGCCTCGGCACTAGATTGACCTGGTGCGAATCGCTACCTGGAACGTCAACTCGATCAAGCAGCGGATGCCGAGATTCCTGCCCTGGCTGGACGAACGCCGGCCGGACGTGGTTTGCCTGCAAGAGACCAAGCTCAGCGACGATGCGATTTCAGAGCTGTTCGATGGTGAGCTCGCCGAGCGCGGCTACCTTGCCGCCTATCACGGCCAGGCGCAGTGGAACGGCGTGGCGCTACTGTCCAGGGTCGGGTTGGACGACGTGGTTCGAGGGCTGCCGGACGCGCCCGGCTTTCCGGACCCCGAAGCCCGTGCGGTGTCGGCCAGTTGCGGTGGCCTGCGCGTCCACTCGCTCTACGTGCCGAACGGCCGCACGGTCGGCTCGGATCACTACGAGTACAAGCTGGGCTGGCTCGACGCGCTGCGCCGCAACGTCGCGAACGGGCCCAAGGACGTTGTGGTTTGCGGTGACCTGAACGTCGCGCCGACCGATGCTGACGTGTTCGACCCGGAAGTTTATGTCGGCCAGACGCACGTGACCGGGCCGGAACGGGCCGCCCTCGCCGAGCTAACGAAGCTCGGATTGCACGATCTGATAAGGCAACACTGGCCCACCGAACAGATCTTCAGCTACTGGGATTACCGCGCGGGCATGTTCCACCAGAACCTCGGCATGCGCATCGACCTGGTGCTCGGAGCTGGCTCGGTCGCCGATCGGGTCCAGGCCGCGTGGGTCGACCGGCAGGCCCGCAAGGGCACCGGTCCCAGCGATCATGCGCCGGTGATCGTCGACCTCGACGAAGCCCCGGACGGCGACATCGGTCCGATGGTGCCACCGCCATCCGCTGCGCGCGGCCCGCGCAAGACCACCAAGCCGCCCCAACCCCGCTAGCCATCGCGCCGGCTCGCGGCCGGACGGGCCGCAAGCTCACCGCCGGCCCGTCCGGTTGATCCAACCGAGGATCAGGCGTAGCGGCCCGGGGGCAGCACACCGGAATTGTTGAAGCTGACATCGGCGTAACCGGCAGGCGAATTCATCGTGCAGGGAGCATTCGAGGTCCCGTTACCGGTGACGATGTTGCCGTAGTAGTACCAGTCGGAGCCGTTGACGCCACGGGGGTTGCACGAGATCACGATCTGCCACTGCTCGCCGGCCGGCCGGCCGGAGCAGGTCAGGTGAAAGGTGATGCTGCTGTACACCGCGGTGGTGGTCACCGCGCAGTCGGCCGGTACCGACACAGTGCCTGCGGCCTCGGCCGGCGCTGCCAAGCCCATCAGGGCTACGGCGGCTCCGCTCACCAAGGCGGCTGTGCCCCAAGCTCGTTTCATCTGCTCTCCTTCGTCTCATCAGGGGTGTGGGCACCGGGCCTCCGGGAGCGCTGCCAGCCATCAGACGGCAAGCCCGAGGAATCCGGTGACGCGCAGGATGTCACGATTCACGAGCTTGCAACCGCTACGTTGATCGCGGCCGAACAGCACCGAACATGGCCGAGGCGCACCCGAGGTGGATGGGCATGAGTGATGGGGCTGACCGGTTGGCCGTGGCCAACATCGAGTCGATGGCCGAGCTGGCCACAACCCTGCGCCAGCTGCGCCGCCGGCACGCGCGCCGGCGCGAGGACTCGGTGCTTACCTACCGGGAGCTGTCCGCGCGCACCGGCTACGCCTACGGGCTGATCGCCGAATATTTCAGCGGCAAGGTGCTGCCACCGACTGATCGGCTGGACGTGCTGGTCCAGGTGCTGGGCGCCGACGGTGCCGAGCAGACCGAGCTGGCCGATGCGCGGGACCGGATCGAGGAACGTCGCCACCAGCAGCGGACCTCGCGCCTGAGCGAGGCACCGGCCGACGTTGCCAGCTTCGTCGGGCGCTCGGCCGAGCTGAGCCAACTCGACCGGCAGCTGCTGACCAGCCGTCGTCCGAGCGCGCTACCGCTGGTTCTGGTCGCTGGAACCGGCGGGGTTGGCAAGACCGCGCTGGCCGTCCACTGGGCGCACTCCGCCGCCCGACACTTTCCGGATGGCTGCCTCTATCTGGACTTGCGCGGCTTCGGCGCCGGCGAACCGATCCGGCCGTCCGACGCGCTTGCGAGCTTGCTGCGCCGGCTCGGTTCGCTGCCGGTGCCGCTCGGCCTGGACGAGCGGGCGACCCAGTACCGCACCGCGCTGGCCGGGCGGCGAATGCTGCTGCTGCTGGACAATGGTTGCGATCCGGCGCAGGTTCGTCCGCTCCTGCCCGGCCAGCCGGGTTGCGCGGTCATCGTGACCAGCCGGGACACCTTTGCCGGCCTGGTTGCCCGCGACGGGGCGCATCGCGTCGAACTGCAGCGGCTGCCTTTGGCCGACGCGGCCAGCCTGCTTTCGACCTTGCTGGCAGCCCGGCCTGACCTCGATCCCGATGAGCTGGCCGCGCTGGCTGAGCGCTGCGCTCGATTACCGCTGGCCTTAAGGTTGGCCGCTGAACTTGCCTCAAGCCGTCCCGAGGCGTCCATCGCCGACTTGGTCGACGAACTCGCGAGCGAGCAGCGCGCATTGCAACTCTTGAACGCGGGCGGCGACGAGCAGAGCTCGGCAGCGGCGGTGTTCTCCTGGTCCTATCGGCAACTTCGGC
>JBDSAN010000247.1:0-6583 GCA_039922115.1 Jatrophihabitantaceae bacterium | reverse complement strand
TCGCGTACCCACGTTTCTGGCGAAATTGTCATCTGAGCAGCCATGCCTCAGCCGATTGGACGCACCTGGGCTATCGGCTCAGCGCTGCCGGTCCACCCCTGGTCGGGAGCCGCCTAACCCGCCGGCCGAGGTGCCGTGCACGATCGCGGTCGCCGGCAGCGAAAGCTGGCGATACAGCCGGACGTCGTCGAAGCGGTGCTCGCCTACCGCGACCCCGTTGGGCAGCGTGGCCCAGACGGCGAAGCCGCATCGCTCGTACAGCGCGAGCGCACCGTGGTTGTTACCGCGCACGCCGAGCACCAGCAGCTCCGCCCCGAACTGCCGGGCGTCCTCGATCAGGGCCTCGACGACGATCAGGCCCAGGCCGCCGCCGCGCGCGTCCGGATGCACCATGACCTTGGACAGTTCCACGACGTGGCCGACCGGACCGGGCTGCCCCGCCCGCCAACCGCCGAGTGCCCGGATGCTGCCGTCAACCGAGCTCAGCAACAGCTGGCCGCGACCGGTGGCCGCGATCTGGCACCAGCCTTGCAACCATTGCTCGATCTCGGCCAGGCTCGGCGGCCGCAGCCAGCCGACCGCACCGCCGAGTTCGACGACCGCCGCTACCACCTGATGCACCTGCTCGACGGTGTCGTCGTCCGGCTGGCCGAGCGGACGGGTCGTCACCGGCGAGCTTCGGCAACGTTTCAGTTGAAGGCGACCGAATCCGTAGTCACCGTCCCGGCCTGCCGACCGGGTGCGGCGTGATTGTCCCAGTACAGGTTCGTGTGGTCGATGACCTTGTCCGGCGTGGGAGCACCCCACTGGCTGAGGTCCTCGGTGGTGTGCGCGTCGGCGACCAGCGTCGCGTCATAGCCCCGCACGATCGCGCCGTGCAGGGTGGACCGGATGCACTCGTCGGTCTGGGCGCCGCTGACGATCAGCCGCCCGATCTTGCGCTCGGCCAGCACCGCCTCGAGGTCGGTGTCCTCGAAGGAATCCGGGTAGCGCTTGTGCACGACCGGCTCCGCATCCTGCTGGGTCAGCTCGGCGACGTAGCGCCAGCCATCGCTGCCCTGAGGCATCTCATCGGAGGAGTGCTGCACCCACACCACCGGCACCTGCTCGGCGCGGGCCCGAGCCACCAGCGAGGCGATGTTGGCGATCACGGCCTCGCGGTTGTGCCCGCCGGCCATGACGTTGTTCTGCACGTCAATAACGACCAGGGCAGTGTTCGGGCGATCGGTCAGGGTGGTCATGTGCGCTCCCTCGGAATCGGCTTCAGCGATGCGTCCACGGTAGGGCAAGCTACTGACAACGGCCGGACAAGGTCAGCCGGTGCCAACTCTCAGCTGCTGAACGCACCGCCGCTGATCAGGATCGCCAGGCCGATCGTGATCAGTGCCTGTTAGTGCCCGTAACAGGTCCAGCCGCTGGCTGATTTGCTCTGCTGCGGGCAGCCCGATGTCGTCGGTGCCGGGCCAAGATAGTCCTGATATTTCAGCGTCGAGGTGTCGCGAGTGGCCGCGATAATCGCACCGGCTACCAGCGCGGCGGCCAGCATGCCCACCGCGAGCACCCAGCGGTTCCTGGCTGATCCGGTCATCGTCGGACTCCCTGCTCGGCAGCAAGACTGCCTGCTCAACAGCAAATTGCAATGCGTCCACCCATCATTGCTGACAGCATGGCCGCATGTCGATGACAGGATCCATGACCAAGCCACCGGCGCTGCGGCCGGGCCAGCAGGTGGCGCTGGTCTCGCTGTCCTCCGGCGGGTCGGCTGCGTTCGGGCACCGGCACGAGGCTGGCAAACGTCAATTGGCCGAGACCTTCGGCCTGAACCCGATCGACGCGCCGAACGCCAGGCGCGATGGTGGCTGGCTCTACGCAAATCCGGAAGCCCGGGCCGACGACCTGCACTGGGCGCTAGCCGACGATTCGATCGCCGGCATCATCACCACGATCGGTGGCGACGACTCGATCCGCACCGTGCCGTTCCTCGACCTGGACCTGATTGCCAGCAATCCCAAGGTCTTTCTCGGATTCTCCGACACCACCGTGCAGCACCTGGCCAACCTCGCGGCCGGCGTGGTCAGCTACTACGGACCATCGCTGCTGGCCGGCTTCGCTGAGAACGGTGGCATCCACCGCTACACCGAGCAGGCCGTGCGCCAAGCGCTGTTCGCCGCTGAGCCGTTCGAGTTGCGCGCCGCCACCGAATGGACCGAGGAGTTCCTCGACTGGTCCGATCCGGCGCTGCAGGGCAGGCCGCGCCGGTGGTGGCCCAATCCGGGCTGGGCCTGGCTGCAGGGTGGCGAGGCGGTGGAGGGAACGCTGCTCGGCGGCAATATCGAGGTGCTGGAGATGGCCAAGGGCTCACCGATCTGGCCGGAACCGGCAGCGTGGGACGGCGCGGTGCTGTTCCTGGAGACCTCAGAGGACGCCCCGCCGCCGGCGCAGGTCGGCTACTGGCTGCGAAACTACGCCGCCACCGGCGTACTCGGTCGGATCGGTGCGCTGCTGATCGCACGCCCGCAGCACTACAGCCAGCGCGACATGTTCACGCTGTGGGACATCGTGTTGCGCTCGCTGGCCGAGGCCGGACGCACCGACCTGCCATGCGTGGCCAACCTGGACTACGGGCACAGCGCGCCGATGGGCGTGCTGCCGCTGGGCTGTCGGGTCCGGGTCGACCCAGCGGCCGGCCGGATCGCGGTGCTGGAACCAGCGGTGGCCGGCTGAGCCGAAAAGTCGTTGCACCCAAGGGATCCGGTGCCTGCGGGTTGGTACGGTGTGGCATGGCTGAGCCCCGTGAGCATGAGTCCGGAATCCGCGTGCAACCCAACGGCCCGTACCTGGTCCGCGACACCCCGCTGGTTCGCCGGCGCCAGGTTCAGTCCGAGCACGGCGAGCCGATGACCTGGCAGACCCTGCACGACGTGGACACTCGCGAGGTCTACGCGCTGTGCCGGTGCGGCGGCTCGGCCAACAAGCCGTTCTGCGACGGCAGCCATGCCAGCAACGGCTTCGACGGCACCGAAACCGCCACGACCGAACCATATGCGGCCCGGGCCAAGGACTTGGGCGGCACCGGGATCACGGTCACCGACGACCGGGCAATCTGCGAACATGCCGGTTTCTGCGGCAACAAGCAGACCAACGTCTGGACGATGGTGCGCGATGCCAGCACCGAGGACAGCATCGCCCGCGCCCAGTTGATGGCGATGGTCGAGCGCTGCCCGTCCGGGGCACTTACTTACCGGCTGGCCGAGGAGGGTCCTGCGATCGAGCCCGACCTACGCCGCGAGATCGGCGTGGTCGATGACGGACCGCTGTTCCTGACCGGTGGCGTGCGAGTGCAACGTTCGGACGGGACTGTCCAGGAAATCCGCAACCGGGTCACGCTTTGCCGCTGCGGTGCCTCGAAGAACAAGCCATTGTGCGATGGCAGTCATCGCGAGGTCGGCTTTCGGGACGCGGCCGAGACGCCCGTCGTCGTGACCGACGCCCAGCCTGCCGGTAGCTAGGCCGCCGCCACAGAACGGAGCAGCCGATGAGCGACCAGGAGCAGCCCGAACCGCTCGGTTTTCTCGCCGAATGGCGTGATTCGGTTTCCCCGAGGACGGTGCTGCTGATCGTCGGGGTGCTGCTGCTGCAACTGGGCTTCATCCTGTCCTACGTGGGCGCGTTCCACGCCCCGAAGCCGCACCGGATTCCGATCGCGGTGGTCGCACCGGCGCCGCTGGCAGGCCGGACGGTGAGCCAGCTGAATGCGATCGCCGGCAGCCCGCTGAAGGCGGCGGCGGTGGCTGACCGGGCAACGGCCGAGCAACGGATCCGGGACGGCAAGACCGCGTCCGCGCTGGTCATCAACCCGCAGGCCAGCACCGACACCCTGCTCACCGCCAGCGCTGCCGGCACCTCGATCGCCAGCGCGGTGACCGAGGTGATCGGACGGGTTGAAGCCAGCCAGCAGCGGTCGGTGACCAGTACCGACCTGGTTCCGGTGCAGCCGGGCGACGGTCGCGGGCTGACCGGTTTCTACCTGGTAATCGGCTGGATCGTGGGCGGCTACCTGGTCGCAGCGCTGCTCGGGGTTGCGCGCGGTGCCCGGCCGGCCACGCCACGGCGAGCGATTTTCCGGCTGGCCGCGATCGTCCCGTACTCGATCGTGTCCGGCTTCGGCGGTGCGCTGGTCGTCGACCAGGTGCTCGGTGCGCTCACCGGTCACTTCCTGGCCCTGTGGTGGCTCGGCGCGTTGCTGGTGGCGGCCGCCGCAGCGGTCACGATGGCCTTTCAGGTGCTGTTCGGGGTGTTCGGTATCGGCGTTACCGTGCTGGTTTTCGTGGTGCTCGGCAACCCGACCGCCGGTGGCGCGTACCAGCCGGCCTTGCTGCCGCCGTTCTGGCGGGCGCTGTCCGGCGCGCTGCCCAACGGCGCCGGCACCGACTCGGTCCGCCGGATCGGTTACTTCCACAGCAACGGCATCGGCGGCCACCTGCTCGTGATCGCGGTGTACCTGATCGCCGGGGTCGCGGTTGCCATCGCCGGTTCACACCTGCTCGGCCGGCGGGAGCAGCGCGCTGCGGGTTAGCGCTGCTCCCGTTGGCGGAGGCGCTGCCGGCCCGGTGTGAGTGGGCGGTTTGCGGATGGGCCGTCCCAGACGAGTGGGCAGTTCGGGCTGAGCCACCGCGACGAGTGGGCAGTCCGGGCTCGAATGGGCGTTTTTAACTACCCATTCGACGCGCAACTGCCCATTCGTGGTGCACAGGGTGACGTAACTGCCCACTCGTGGACGCGACCCAAGCGCAACCGCCCACTCGTGAACGCGACCCAAGCGCAACCGCCCACTCATGGACGCGACCCAAGCGCAACCGCCCACTCGTGGACGCGACCCAAGCGCAACCGCCCACTCGTGGACGCGACCCAAGCGCAACCGCCGGCGTTCAGCTCATGGCGCGCGCAACCGGTCGGTGAGCTCTCGCTCAGCACGCTCGGCCAGGATGAGCGCGCGCTGCCCAGGTATCCGGGTCACCCAGCCGGCCTGCTCGAAGGTCACCAGCACCCGCGCCCCCAACGCACCGGCGAGGTGGTGTCGCCGCTCGGTCCAGTCGACGCAGAACCGCAGCAGCGGCCGGCGGGACGGGCCGTCCAGGGCCAGCTCGACGTCCAGCAAACCGAATATCGCGGTCGCATTCGGCCCGAGTACATAAGGCTGTTCGGTCATCGGGCCGGCGCGTCGATCAACCGTTATGCGCTGGCCCGTCGTACCCCCATCAAAGGCCAGCAGCGCCTGCCGATCCAGCAACTCCTGGGTCAGCCAGCAACCAAACTGGCCGGCCAGGTGGTCATAACAGGTACGGGCCCGGCGCAGCGCCACGGTCGGGGTCTCGGTCACGGGTCCATGGTGACAGCCGGCCAGCCCGTCAGCACAAGCCGGCTCACCACAGCGCGAACCCCGCCGAAGCCGGCCTGGCGATCCGGGTTCATCCTTGCTGGAAAAGGCAGAACGGATGCCCGGCCGGATCCAGGTAGACCCGGACGTCGGCCTGCGGCTGAAATTCGGCCAGCACCGCACCGGCCGCGATCGCGTGCTGACCGGCCGCGGCCAGATCATCGACAGCGATATCGAGATGGACCGACATCTGCTGGTCACCGGGACCGGCCGGCCAGCGGGGACGCCGATAGTCGGATTCTTCCTGGAACGACAGGCCGGCGCCGCCGTCCGGGCTGGTCAGCTTCACCCAGCCGGGCTCGTCCTGCTGCACCTGCCAGCCCAGCAATCGCTGGTAGAAACCGGCCAGCTCGCGGGGGTCGGGCGCGTCGAGGACGACACCGGACAGCGACAACCTGGGCGTGGCAGTCATCGGGCACTCCATCGGTTGCGGGCTGGCTGGTCGAGAACAGGCTAACCGGCCATACAGCCAGAAGCGGGACGGCAGTCCCGACAGCCCGCCATCCCGCTCGTGCTGACCAATCCCGCTGACCTGCCGCGTAGGCGGCCGGCAAGCTGGATCTGCCTGCTCCCTCAGTCCAGCATTGGCAACCGGCCGCAGCCAGAGTCGAAGGGCCCCGAACACGGTGCCGTTACTTTAGGCCCTGTCGCCGGCCGCGCTCGCCCGGCACGCTCGAACCAGTAGGCAATGACCAGCGGCCGGAGGGCGCCATGACCCAGATCAGCACGACACCTGACATCCTGGTAGGTATCGATGGGTCCGAGCAGAGCCAGGCCGCGCTGGAGTGGGCAGTCACCGAGGCCCGGTTCCGCAAGGTGGGCCTGCAACTGGTCCACGTTTGCGAGGCCGGCAGCTACGGGCTGTGGACGACTACCCGGACGCTGCGTGCCGGCCTGCGTGAGCTGACCCAGCCGATCGTCAACCACGCGGTCGGACGTGCCCGCGAGCTCGATCCAGACCTAGCGGTGCGCGGCCGGCTGGTGCTGGGCAGCACCCTGCCCAGCCTGCTACGAATCGCTGAGCGGGCGCAGCTGATCGTGGTCGGCAGGCAAGGTCGCGGAGCGCTGCGGGCGCACCTGCCCGGCACCGTCACCCAGCGGCTGATGGAGCTGGCTCGCTGCCCGGTGGTCATGGTGCCTGCCGGG
>JBDSAN010000246.1:0-3537 GCA_039922115.1 Jatrophihabitantaceae bacterium | reverse complement strand
GACCGGGTGACTTCTCCCAATCGGTGGTCGATCGCGACCTGTTGCGCCGAGCGCTGGCCGAATTGCCGGACCGGCAGCGGGTGGCGCTCGTGCTGCGCTACTTCCACGACTACCCGGATCAGCAGATCGCCGACGCGATGGATTGCCGGATCGGCACCGTGCGCAGCCTGATCAGCCGGGCGCTGGCCAGCATGCGCGGCGCGCCGGCCTTCACCGGGATCGGCGACCGAGGCCAGCAGGAGGTGGGCAAGTGAACCGCGACGTGACTGACGAGTTCGAGGGCGCCATCCGCGCCGAGCTGCGCAGCCAGGCCCAGCAAGCCCCGGGTTCGGCCGCGACCAAGCTGGCCGTCCTGGCGGCCACCGAAGGCCTGCCGATGGACGAGCCGGGTGGCGGTCTGCGCCGCTGGACGGTGCCGCTGCTGGCGGCAGCGGTGGTGCTGATGGTGGCGGTCGGGCTGACCGTGTCGGTGCGGGCGCTGGATGGCCATCATGGCAACCGGCCGGCCAACCAGCCTTCGCCGAGCGCGCCGAAGCTGCCGGCGCCCAAGCCGGTCGATGTGTCCTGCTCGACCGCCAGGGGTGAGACCCTGGTCGACGGAGCGCAAACGAGTTTCACCTTGTCGAGCAATGGGGAACGTCGCTACGTCTTCGACTACTACTGCGCCGGCTCGGACGGCCATCGTGGTGGTAGTCAGCTGCGGGTCTACC
Organism: Jatrophihabitantaceae bacterium; assembly: GCA_039922115.1. Classification (GTDB taxonomy): domain Bacteria; phylum Actinomycetota; class Actinomycetes; order Mycobacteriales; family Jatrophihabitantaceae; genus Jatrophihabitans_A. Next base: position 2,827 of record JBDSAN010000246.1, on the reverse strand, counting down.
GGATGGTCGATGGCAAACTAGCCTTTGACAAGCCGGTCGGAACTGGGCCCGGGGATTTCGTACTCTCGCTGACCGGTCGGACCGACGGCTTTCAAGCGCGGGTGGCCGATGAGTCGCCATCCACCGAACCGCTGGTGAGCGGGGCTATCTCGACCGTCATCTACGACGTTGTCCATGACGGTATCGGCGTTACTGGCGAGGGCGTGCAAGCCTGCCGCGCCGCCGACCTGACGGTCACGCTGGCCAACGCCTCGCAGCCGATACCGCACCTGGTGCTGCAGTTGACCAACCTCACCAACACGATCTGCGCACTGTGGGGCGTCCCGACCTACCAGCCGGTCGATGCAGCCGGCCAGCCGACCGAACAGCCGGTCCGCAACCTGCTGCGCGGGCCTGCCGGCGGGGTGAACCTAGCGGCATCCGCACCGGTGATTGAGTTGCGGCCCGGTCAGACCGCGGGCGCGGCGATCGGCACTGACGCCACGACGGGCTCGTCCTGCCCCTCGACCGGCGATGTCAAGGTGAGCCTGCTCAACGGACTCGGCCTGGGCACCGTGCGGTTCGGGACGTGCAATATCGTCGGCTACCCGCTGGTGCCGCTGGCATCCGGTGACGACGCCGCTGACTACCCGACCTCGCCGGTGCCGACTTCGAGTCCGAGCAGCCCGGCTGCCAGCAGCCCGGGTTCCAGCCAGCCGAACCGCTGTATTGATCGCAATGACCTGGTGATCAGCCGGCATCCGGTCGCGACCGGTAGCGGCGATGGTGCCGGTGCCGTGCTCACGATCAAGCTGCTCGGGGCCAGGCCGTGCACGATCACCGGCTACCCCGTCGTGCGGTTGGTCGATAGCAGCGGGGCGTTACTGCAGCTGCCGGCCGAAACCCCTCGCGGGACGCTCGGTGGGTTGGCTGCCGCAACCACCTCACCGCCGAGCATCACCCTGACCACCGGGCAGAGCGCCTCGGTCCTGGTGGAGTGGGCGGCGGCGGCCTACACCCCGACCTCGCACTGCGTTCGCAACGGCCGGATCGGGTTGACCTTCGGTGCGACCACCTCGACCTTCGGCCCTGCGATCGGCCAGCTGTGCGATGCCACCGTGCACCCATGGGTGGCCGGCAGCACCGGCAGCCAGTAGCCGGCCAGCCCCAGCTCAGGCCAGTAGCTCAGGCCAGTAGCCCAGGCCAGTAGTTCAGGCTGGCTATACCGGTTCGGCCAGCACCGCTAGCCGCCGGTCACCGACCCGGGCCAGCAGCACGGTGAGGCTGTTCGGCCCGGTCGGCTTGAGTTGGCGGCGCAGCGCGGCCGGGTCGACGTCCACCCCGCGTTTCTTGATCTCGACGATGCCGACCTGACGGCGGCCCAGCTCGGCGCGCAGCCGCTTCACCGAATACGGCAGCACCTCGAGGACCCGGTAGCCGCGGGCCAGGCCGGCCAGCGGCTCGGCCGGCTCGGCATCGGCGGACAGGTAGGCCAGGTGCTCGTCGATCCGCCGGCCGCCGGGTAGCAGCGCCGCGACCTGCTGCACCAGGCCGGCCCGGATCACCGCGCCGTCCGGCTCGTACAGGTAGCTGCCCACCTCGCCGATCGCGGCATCGGCCGGGTCGGCATCGGTCAGCTGCCGGCCGGACGGGAACACGCTGGCCCGCCGTCTCAGCCCAGGCTGAGCGAAGCCGGCCGACCAGAGCACCGCCTCTTTCACCCCGCCGGCATAGGAGATCCACTCGGCCTCGACGCCGGCCGGGATCAGCGCGTGATCCAGGCCCGGTGCCAGCTTGATCGCAGCCAACCGGGCCTCGGCAAGCAACTGCCGGACGAAATCGAAGGACGGTGAGAACCCGGCCGGGTCGAAGGTACGGCCCCGGTCGGTGCGCCGAGCCGGGTCGCAGAACACCGCCTCGGCCGCCCGCCAATCGGCGTCCTCGGCCCGGCCCAGGACGACCGGCAGGCCGGTGTTGCCGGCCGCGATCGCCGCGGTGGTCCGATCCAGCTCGACCCCGCTGGCGGGCAGGCCGGCCCGGTCGAAGGCGAGCAGGTCGGCCCCGATGCCGCAGCACAGGTCCAGCACGGCCGGCCGGCCAGCGGCGGCGAACCGGGCTGCCCGGTGGTCGGCCAGCTCGAACCGGGTGGCCTGCTCCAGGCCGGCTGGCGTGAACAGCAGGCGGGCGGCGACCGCGCCGAACTTCGACCGGGCGGCTGCCCGCAACTCGGCCTGGCCGATCGCGACGGTGGCGAGCTCGGCGTCCAGCTGCTCGCGTAGCCGGGCCGCCCGTCGAATCGGGTCCAGGCTCGCCAGCGACTGGGCCAACTCGATCGCGCGTTCGAGCTCGGCAGGACCGTCCGGTCGGTTCAGTACCGCGAGCACCTGGCCAGTCTGGCGCACGGTTGACCCTCGATGCGGGCCGTGCAACAGATCGGCGTGGGACCGTGTCAGACAGGACGGAGGCAGGCGGAGGTTCAGATGGGCGATAGCACCGAGTTCTCGACGTTCGTGCGGTTGAACAGCACCGCGCTGCTGAGAGCTGCCTTCCTGCTGACCGGCGATCGGCTGGCCGCTGAGGAGTTGCTGCAGGACACCTTCGTCCGGCTCTACCCGCAATGGGGCCGGGTGGTCGGCGCCGAGGTGCCGATGGCCTACGTCCGGCGCTCGCTCACCAACAACTTCCTGAATGGGCGGCGTCGGCGAGCGGCATCAGACGTGCTGTTCGCCGACCCGCCCGACCATGGCTACGAGCAGGACCTGGCTGGCAGCTTCAGCGACCGGGAGCTGGTCCGCCACCTGCTGGACGAGCTCAGCCCCAAGCAGCGAGCGGTGCTGGTACTGCGGTT
>JBDSAN010000245.1:0-2508 GCA_039922115.1 Jatrophihabitantaceae bacterium | reverse complement strand
TTAGTGTTTTGGTTACCAGCGGTCGCTACCGCACCGTGCTGGTGGTCACCGCCGACCTGGTGATCGACGAAGCGGAGCGGATGGTCAACTACGCGCTGTTCAGCGACGGGGCGGCCAGCTGCCTGGTGGCCGATCAGCCAACCGAAACCGGTGCCGGTTACCAGATCCTCGGGGTGGCCAACGCGCAGGACGTCGGCTCGCTGGAATGGACCCATGAGATCAGCTCGGATCTGGCCCGGCAGGTCAACGCGCGGCTGCTTGAACCGGCCGGCGTCGCCCTGGGTGAGGTCTGCCGGCTACTGCACCTGAACATCTTCACGCCGCTGGTGGGGATGAAGGAACGGCAGGCCGGTTTTCGTGCCGACCAGCTTTTCACCGCGAACATCAGCCGAACCGGGCATTGCTTCGCCGCCGACCCGCTGATCAACCTGGCCGATCTGGCCGAGGCCGGCCAGCTGCATCCGGACCACCACTACCTGCTGGCCGCCAGCGTGCCCGGCTCCCGGTTCGGCGTGCTGGTGCGAAAGCTTGCCAGCTGAGCCGGACCACCACCGAAGGGATGCCGCGATGCCAGTGACCGCCGACGGGACGTTCGAACTGCCCGACACTGTCGCCGCGCTGCCGGTGCGACCGTTCGAGTTCAGCGCGGCCGCCGAGCGGCAAGCTGACGAGTGGGCGCGGGCCAGCGGGCCGGCGATGTTCGGCCGGCTGCTCCGCGATCAGGAATCGGAGGCCGCGCTGCTGCTGGCCCGCCGGATCCTGCACGCCTTCCAGGCCGGCACGGCCGGCACGGCCGGCACGGCCGGCGAAACCTTGCCGGCGGAACCGGCCGCGGCCGCCGACCGGCTGCTGGATCAGCTGGCCGGGGTGCGGGCCGAGCTCGCCGAGCAGCTGGCCGAACTCAGCCTGCTGCCGGCCGAGGTGCATCGCCGGGTGCTCGCGCAGCGGGCACCGCTGGCGCTGCTCGACGGTTGCTGGCTGGACCTGCTGTCCCAACCGGCCACCCAGCCCTCGATCATCGTCAACCGGCTGTTCGCCCAGTATTGCGCGCTGCGCGGTGCCGGTAACCCGTTGCGCGATCAGGACAAGCTGCGCCGGCAGGCGCTGGCTGCCGCCGGCCTCGACCTGCCAGAGATCGGCGCGCACGATTTCTTGGCCCGCGCCGGTGCCCGTCCGCTGACCGCGTTGCACGCCTGCTACTACCTGGCGCTGTCCCGGCTGCCGGCCAACTTCCTGCCCGAGGTGGTCGGGGTGCATCACGCGTTCCGGCTGCTCGGCGTGGATGATCAGCTGCTGGGCACCGAGCCGATCATCGAGCAGTCCGAACTGGCCGCCAGCCTGGTCGAGTACCTGCAACTGGCCGGTACCGCCGAGCGCGCCCGGCTGGCCGGCGCCATCGGGCTGGTGATCGAACTGGAACGCGAGCAGGTCGGCCTGCTGGTGGAGCTGGGCCGGTGGCGAGCCGGGCTCTCGTTGGAGGCCCGAGTCGCCGAGATCGTCGCCCGGCACGCCCCGCTGGCCGGCAGCCAGCACGGCCAGGTCCGGCTCGGCGGCCAGCTGCTGGCCGACTGGTTCAGCGATCCGAACCTCGATCTGGTCGATTTTCTCGAGCAGTTGCGTGAGTCCGGGTTCGTCCGAGCTGGCTCGTCCGGGCTCAGCCCGCTGATCCGGGCGATGAAGTTCGGCGGCCCGATGTTCGGGATCTTCGACGCGGACGAGGCCGAGCTGCTCGGTCGCTGGGTGGCCTCAGTACAGCGCGGTGAGCGACCGCCGATCGAGCTTTCGGCCGAGACCGCGGGCGATCAGCGCGCAGCGAGCTGGCAGCTGGCGATAGCCGGCGCCCGGCCGGCCGATGTCGTGATCGCCGAGGCCCGACCGGGTGATCACCGCGAGCTATTTCACCGGCTGGTGAACATCGAGAACTTCGCGAACACGCTGCCACTGGCCGCCGAGCAGGTGCGGGCCAACCTGGCAGCTGCCGAGATCCTGTTCAGCCACGGCGCGGGCGGGCGCTACACCGATGCCAGCTACTTCGACTATTCCGCCGAGGCGCTCTACCAGCGCGGTGAGCAGGTCTACTGGGACAAGCTGGTCAATCCCTACCGGCCGCTGACCGAGCTGCCCGATCGGGACGAGGTGATCTTCACCCAGAGCACCTACGCGCTCGGCTACCTGATCGACGGGGCCTGGCTGCACCGGTTGGGCAACCTGGGCCACCGCGAGCGGACCAGCGACCGGATGCTGGCCTCGATCTATGCCGATGAGATGGGCTATGGCGACCTGGCTAAGAATCACATCACGCTGACCCACCGGGTGCTGGCCAGCTTAGGCATCCGGCTGCCGCACATCCGCGACGAACGATTCCGCGACCAGGACGATCTACCCGACGATCTCTACGGATTCTCGCTGCATCAGCTGTCACTGTGCCTGCTGCCGGACACCTTCTACAACGAGTTGCTCGGCTACAACTTCGCCATCGAGATGTTCGGCTCGGGCGAGCTTCGGCTG
>JBDSAN010000244.1:0-3823 GCA_039922115.1 Jatrophihabitantaceae bacterium | reverse complement strand
CTGGCCGGACAGCGTGCTGATGGTCGGGCCGTGTGCGTGGGAACCGGCCGCTGCCGAACCTGACTGGCTGGCTGCGGTGACCGACCCGATCGTGCTGGTGACGACCTCGTCGGAGTTTCAGGACGATGGACGGCTGGTCCGGGTCGCGCTGCAGGCGCTGGCCGACGAACCGGTGCACGTGGTGGCCACGCTGCCAGCCGGTGATCCGCGGGACTTCGAATCGCCCGCGAACGCGCACCTGCAGCGCTACCTGCCACACAGCACCATCCTGCGGCGGGCCAGCTGCGCCATCACCCATGCCGGCATGGGGGCTACCCAGAAGGCGCTCAGCTTCGGCGTGCCGGTCTGTGCGGTCCCGTTCGGCCGAGATCAACTCGAGGTTGCCCGCCGGGTCGTGGTAGCCGATGCCGGCAGCAGGCTGCCAGCGAGCAGGTTGCGTCCCGACCGGTTGCTCAAGGCGGTTCGGCAGGCCCGCTCGAAGCAGGCCGGCGCGCTGCGGGTCGCGGCCGGCTTCGCCGCGGCTGGCGGCCCGGCTGCTGCCGCCGATGCGATTGAGCGGCGCTTGCTCGATAGCGTGCCAAGCTGACAGTCAGCCAGCGGCTTGCTGCGCGGCAGCAATCCGGGGCGCCATCCTGACCATCAGCTCCTGCAGGCCGCGGACCGGTCGCGCCATCACGGTGAAGCCGGTGAGCCGATTGGCTGGGTTCCAGCGCAGCAGGTCCACGCCCTGCACCAGCACGCCGTCCAGGTCGGCCTCGAACTCGAGTACCGCGCTGGCCTCGTCGAACCACTCGTGCTGGTAGCGCAAGGTCGGCCCGAGCACCTCCAGCGCCGCGCTCAGGTAGACCGCCGTAATGGCCCGGCCGTGCTGCGGTGCGAATACTGCCGGCGAGCGAAACACCACGTCATCGTCGAGCAGTTCGTCCAGCAGCCCGGGGTCTCGCGCCTCGACGAGACGGTGCCAGGCGGTCAGGACGGCAGGTGGGGTAGGCATGGCCTGAGTGTCTCGCACTGTGGCCCGGCCGGCCAGCGCCGCTCGACCGAGCTAGTGGCTGGCCGCCATTTGCTTGAGCGCCGAGTCGTGCTCGATATCCAGGATCGGACGGGCTTCGGCGCACACCATCGGGTCACGAATGACGGTGAGTTCGTTGTCCTGCAGCGTCTCGCCGGCCGTCGACCAGTTGGTCGAGCCGGAAATTCGCCAGGTCCCGTCGACGATCACCATCTTGCGGTGCATGATCGCGCCCCGCTCGCAGTGCCCGATTGCGATCGAGTTGCCGGTCTGATCGTTGAAGTACTTGGCCAGCAACTGCTTCTCGGCGGCACCGGCAGCCTGGGTCTTGTCGAGGGTGATCTGCACGTAGATGGCGGGATTGGCCAGTGCGGTGGCCAGCATCCTGGCCAGCGCATCGTCGTCGAAGCCATACGTCGCCTTGAACACGTCAAGGTCATCGATCAGCAGGTTAGGACGGCCGAGCAGCGCGGCTGGCCCAGCCGCCCGGACTCTCGCCGGCATAGCGGTGCTCATCACGATTCCCCCGTAAATAATTGGATATCGTGTGGTATTGCAACGACCCGAGCGGGACGCGTGCCAGGACTCTAGCCGGCCAAGCTCAGAAGCCGGGAAAGGCCGCCCGCGCTAGATCGAGCAGGTCAGCACCGCTCCTGCCGGCGTTGCTCAGCGGGTAACCGGCTACTTGATCAGGATCTGCTTGGTCGCGCCGCCGGTCTTCCAGTGCCGATCCTGGGCCACGACCTTCCACTTCTCATAGCCTGGCGGCAATTGCCGTTGCAATTGCTTGGCATACTCGATTGTCTTCTCGATATGCAGGCCCTCCTCGCCGATCCGTCCTGGGATCGCGGCAGTGCTGGCCGGGCTCGCGGTGATATCGCCGACCAGGATGGTCTGACTGGCGTCGTTGATCGCGATCATGTCCGGCCGGGCACGCTGATCGGTGAACATCGAGCTGATTCGCTTGTTGCCCAGCTTGGCCTCGCCGAACTGGTTACGCGGGTAGCTGCGGAATCCCTTCGCGTCGAGTTCGGCGGCCCAGTTCTGCACCTCGATCGACTCGATGCCGGTGCCGATAGCCGCGTCCTCACCGGCCACCGTCCCGCCCCGGTTGCGTTCCAGGTCATCGACGGCTTGCTGGGTGCTGGACGGTTGGCGTATTTCCTTCTGGGCCAGTGGCTTCGGCGGCTCGCCGGTGCCGGCCGGGCCCGCCTTGGACGGATGCACCTTCGGTGGCGTCAGGTCGGACACGGTCGCCGGCGAGGTGCGAGTGCCGGTCACCATTCGCGACTCCATGATGTTGGTGGCCTTGCCCGGCGCGCCCTTGCCGACACCGGCCGCGACTCGCTCGCCCTCGGCCAGCAGCCCCTCGGAATCGACGAAGATCGCCATCAGCGCGTCGAAGGCCTCGATGGCCTTGTTGGTCAAGCCTTCGAAGATCTTGAGCGCGCCCTTGACCGCGTTGCGGAGCAGCCCCATCACCTCGGAGGCCAATCCCTTGGCCCAGTTGAAGAACTGGACTGCCTTGCCGGCCACGAACTCGGCCGCCTTGCCGATGAAGCTGGCGCCCTTGGTGATCAGGTTGCCGATCGCGTCGCTGAACACCAGCAGCAGCACCTGGGCGACCAGCGCCCCGATCACCTCGCCGATGCCCTTGCCCATCTCGTAGAAGGGCTTTTGCAGGAAGTCGAAAACCGCGTGCGCGGCCTGCGCGCCGAGCTGGCGTGCCTTGCCCAGCGCCAGTTGCATCAGGTTGTCGAAGAAACCGGAAACCTTCTTCATCGTGCCGGCCGGGTCGGCGATGAAGGTGATCAGCGAATCGCCCAGCTGCGCGGACAGCTCGTCGAACTTCTGCCCGAGCGCAACGATTTTCTGCTGGCGTTGCGGGCTGATCGCGATTCCGACCGGCGACCACTTCGCCAGCCAGCCGACCGCTGAGGCGCCGAGCTTCACCAGCCCGATCATTCCCTTGACCAGGTCGGTGATCGGGCTGACCAGTCCGATGCCCAGGCCGATGAGGTAACCGCCGTAGAACTTCGCGGCATTCCACGGCACCAGCAACTTCGACAGGTGGCCCTTGGCCTGCTCGGCCCGGCCGGCCTTGACATCGGCCTGCAGGCCGCCGACCGCACCCTCGAACACCGCCTTCATGAACGGCCAGGCTGAGTCACCGAACGCGGCGTGCCCGACCGAATCGAGGACGCCAGTACCCAGCGAGTACTGCTCGTCCTCCGGCGCGCACTGGATGCGCTGCACCGGCAGCGCGGTGGGGGCTTCGCGGTCCGGGTCGCGGGCTTGCCGCTCGGTAGCCGAGCTGGGGACGTCCAGCGCTGGCGTGGGCGTCCGGCTGGCCGAGCGCTGCTGGGCCACGTGGGTTAACTCGTGCTGCAGCAGCGCCTGACCCCGACCGGAGGCCGGTGCGTACCGGCCGGCGGCGAAGCCGATATCGGTGCCGACGGTGAAGGCCGAGGCCCGCAGCGCGCGGGCGGCGGCCGCCGTCGAGGCGTCCTGGTGAACCCGGACTTCGCCGAAGTCCTGCCCCCAGCGCGCCTCGGCATGCCGGCGAACCGGTAGCGGCAGCGGCTGGCCAGCGCCGCCTAGCGCGCTGATGGCCTGGTCCCGCACCGCCGGTACGCCGGTGAAGTCCCGGCGGCTGGTAGTCCGGGACTCGAGGCTGCGGGTCGCCGGCTGGTTGGCCGGCCGGCCGGCTTCGGCTGCGTGGTCCCGTGCCGGCGCCATGGCGAGCTGCCCCAGCGCCGGTGGTTGCCGGCTCGGAGGCAGCTGGACGGGTGCCATGCTCACCACCGGCCA
>JBDSAN010000243.1:0-4302 GCA_039922115.1 Jatrophihabitantaceae bacterium | reverse complement strand
TCGATCACGTTCCAGAAACGCGAATTGTCCGGGTAGTTCGGAACACCCTCGAACATCAGCGTGGTGGCGCCGTTCGCAAGCGGCCCATAGAGAATGTAACTGTGGCCCGTGACCCAGCCGACGTCGGCGGTGCACCAGTAAATATCGCCGTCGTGATAATCGAACACATATTGATGTGTCATCGAGGCGAAGGCCAGATAACCCGCAGTGGTGTGCAGCACGCCCTTCGGCTGGCCGGTCGAGCCCGAGGTGTAGAGGACGTAGGCCACCGCGCTCGGGTCGGGGATCGGCGCCAGGTCGCCGTCCGGGCGGCTGGCCAGCTCGCCGGACAGCTCCGGCAACACCAGCGACCGGACCGGCAGTGGCGCGAGGGCCGCCGCACTGTCCGGATCGGTCAGGCTCAGCGCCAGCCCGGCATCGGCGATCATGAACGCGAGCCGGTCCGGTGGCAGCGCCGGGTCCAGCGGCAGGTAACCGCCGCCGGCCTTGAGCACCGCCAGCAACGCGACCAGCCGGTCGATCGATGGCTGCATGCTGATGCCGACCAGCACCTCAGGCGCCACCCCGAGCTCGACCAGCAGGCCGGCCAGCTGGTTGGAGCGGGCGTTCAGCTCGCGGTAGCTGAGCTGCGCGCCGTCCTGCACGGCCGCGATCGCGTCCGGGCTGCGCCGCACCTGTGCCTGGAACAGCTCGGTCAGGGTGCCGGTGGGCAGCTCGGCGGCGGTGTCGTTGTACTCGATGAGCTCGCGGTGCAGCTCAGGCTCGGAAAGCAACGGCAGCTCGGACAGCCGACGGGACGGGTCGGCCGCCGCTCCGGCCAGCAACCTGCCGTAGTGGGCAAGCATCCTGCTGATCGTCGCGGCCTCGAACAGGTCGCTGGCATAAGCCAATTCGACCCAGAGACCGTCCGGACGTACTTCGGCATAGAAGTTCAGCTCGAACTTCGCGGCCGGCAGGTCGACCTTCTCCACCCGCACGCTCAACCCCTCGGCCGAGAACGGTTCGGCCTGATCGGCAAAGGTGAGCACCACCTGAAAGACCGGGCTACGACCAGGATCGCGCGGCACCTGCAGGGTATCGACCAGCCGCGCGAACGGCAGGTCCTGGTGCGCGTAGGCCGACACGGTCGCCGAATGCACCTGGCGCAGCAGCTGGCTGAAGCTCGGGTCGCCGGTCAGATCGGCCCGGATCGGCAGCGTATTGACCAGAAAACCGATCAGCCCGCTGAGCTCGTCGCGGCCCCGGTTGGCGCTCGGCGCGCCGATCACGATGTCGCGCTGGCCGGTGTAGCGGGCCAGCAGCGCGTGCAGGCCGGTGAGCAGGGTGGTGAACAGGGTGCTGCCCTCGTCCCGGCTGAGCGAGCGCAGCTCGGCCAGCAGCTCGCTACCCAGGTTGAGCCATTGCACCTGGCCCCGGAAGCTCTCGCGCGCCGGCCGGGGACGGTCGGTGGCCAGCTCCAGCGTCGGCGCGCCGGCCAGCGCCTGGCGCCAGTAGCCGATCAGCTCAGCGGCCGGCTCGGCCAACCGCTGCCGTTCCCACAGCACCAGATCGCCCAGCTGGATCGGCAGTTCGGTCAGCTGCGGCGGCCGGCCAGCCAGCTCGGCGTCATACAGCGCGGTCAGCTCGCGCAGGAACACCCCGAGCGACCAGGCATCGAAAATGCTGTGATGCATCACCATGATCAGCGCGTGCTCAGCAACGGCCAGCCTGACCAGTTGCAGCCGGAACAGCGGGCCGGTGTCCAGGTCGAACGGCAACACCGCCTGATCAGCGGCCAATCGCCGGACGGCCTCGGCCAGCTCGGGTTCGGCCGGGTCGGGCTCGGCCAGCTCGATCAGCGGCAACGGCACGGCGGCCGGCGGGTCGATGTGCTGGCGGGGCTGATCGCCGATCCCGGCCGGGCCGGCGACCAGCCGGGTGCGCAGCGATTCGTGCCGGCCGACCAGTGCATCGATCGCCCGGTGCAGCGCCGGCACGTCCAACTCGCCGGACAACCAGACCAGGTGCGGGATGTTGTAGGTCGCCAAGCCGGGCGCGAACCGGTCAAGAAACCAGAGCTGTTCCTGCGCGAACGACAGCGGCACCACCGCGCCGGCCGGCCGGCGACCGATCCCGTCGGGCCGCGCCAGGCGACCCTTGCGTAACCGGGCAGCCAGCAGCTCTCGCTGGGCATCGGACAGTCGGCTGGGGGTGGCTGGCCGCTCGCTCATCAGCTTTGTTCCAGTTCTAGTGCAGGATTGGCCATCGCGGGGCGGTGCTCGATCTCGTCCTCGGCCGGCCCGGGCGGCATCTCGCGCATCCGCACGACGGGTGAGGAGATCGTCCAGCCGATCGCGGTCGGAAAGGCCAGCACCGCGACCACCAGCGCGGTGCGCAGGCCCAGGTGCTGGCCGAGGAAGCCGGCCAGCGCGGCGCCGAGCGGGGCGGTGCCGAACAGCACCATCCGGTAGCTGGCGTTCATCCGGCCGAGCAGCCGGTGCGGGGTGACCGTCTGGCGAACCGTCACGGTGATCACGTTGAAGCTCAACACACCGAATCCATATAGCAATTCGGTGCCGATCATGATTGCCATCGAGGCCAGGCTGCCATCGCGCGGGATCAGCAGCAGCAGCGGGCACAGGGTCGCCCCGCACAGCCCGGCCAGCATCGTCGGGCCGATTCCGAACACCCGGCTGATCCGGTTGGACAGCATCGCGCCGATGATGCCGCCGACCGCGATCGCGCCGAGTACCAGGCCGAGCCGGAACGGGCTCAGGTGCAGCACCCGGACGCCGTAGACCACGAAGATCGTGATGAACCCGGCCTGGACGAAGTTGAAGGTGGCCGACAGGTTGAGCAGCGACCGCAGCACCGGGCTGCCATACACCGCGCGGATGCCTTCGGCGATCGAGCTGCGCACCGACGGACGTACCGGTGGCAGCTCGGGGGCGGCCTCCGGCTTGCCGATAGCGATCAGCCCGACCGCCGAGCAAAGGTATGAGACCGCGTCGGCGGTCAGGGTCACCGGCGCGGACAGGATGCCGACCAGCGCGCCGGCCAGGCCCGGTCCGGCCACCAGCGACAGCGAGGTACTGGCCTGGATCTTGCTGTTGCTGTCAGCCAAATGTGCTCGCTCGACCAGGGTCGGCACGTAGCTCAACACGCCGATGTCGAAGACCACCGACAGCACCCCGACGGCCAGGCAGACCAGGTAGAGCAGGCCGATGCTGAGCAGGCCGGCCGCGTAGCTCAGCGGCACCAGGGCGATCAGCAGCGCGTTGCCCAGGCTGCAGGCGATCAGGATCGGCCGCCGGCGCCGCCGATCCAGCCAGACCCCGGCGAACAGCGAGACCACCACGATCGGAGCGGTCCGGCAGGCATTGAGCAGGCCGACCTGGAACACGCTGGCGTGCAGGCTGAGCAGCGCCACCAGCGGCAGCGTGAACTGGGTGATCTGGGTACCGATCAGCGAGACGGTCTCCCCCGACCACAGCTTGACGAAATCCGGGTCGGACCAGGCGCCACGCCCGGACCGGGTGGGCGCTTCCGCTCGGGCACGCTGCCGCCTAGCCGTCACCGCTGCCTAACCCGGTCAGCGTTGCCAGACACCGCACACCCCCGTCGGACCTCGGCATGGGGCGATGCCTGCGCCGCCAGGCTCGCACTGCGCGCCGGTACTGCCATCGGCTGGCGCAAATATCACCCAATTCATGATATTCCGCCGGGGACGCTAGCGCTGCGGTCGAGCTGCTGTCAATCTCGCTCTGCCAGTAATTATCGAGCACATAACCTGCTCGTGGGCGCGACGGCAGGCATGACCGCCGGAGTAGCCGGCATCAGACGCCTCGGCAGCGACGGCTACCGAGGGCGTCCAGCCGGGCCAGGTCAGCCGATCTGGACGACGACCTTGCCCAGGGCATGCCCGGATTCCACCGACGCGATCGCCTGTGGCAGGTCATCGAAGGCCAGCACGTCGTTGACGTGCGGATCCAGCTTGCCGCCGGCGACCAGCTCGGCGACGATCTTGAGCACCCGCGCGGTCCGGTCCCGGACCACCATTGCCCCGCCGTACTCGGCCGCTACGTCCGGGCTGGCCGCGGTTACCAGCGTGCCCGGCTGCTTGAGCAGGCCGGCAACGGCCCGCAGCGCGTCGCCACCGACCAGGTCATAAATCCCGTCCACGCCGTCGGGCAGCAGCTCGCGCACCCGATCAGCCACGACGTCGCCGTACTCGATCAGGGTGGCATCCAGGGACTCGATCAGCGCCCGCTTGCTGGCACTGCCGGTACCGAACACCGCGATGCCGGCATCGCGAGCAAGCTG
>JBDSAN010000242.1:0-5820 GCA_039922115.1 Jatrophihabitantaceae bacterium | reverse complement strand
CGCGACACAGCTCGACCAGGTGCCGGTAGCGGGGCTCGCCGCGCAGCAGCACCGGATCGGACGGATGGGTCCAGAGCTCGTGATTGCCCGGCACCCAGACCACCGTGTGGAACCGCTTGCGCAGTTGATCCAGGGTGGCTTCGATGTCGGCGGCCTTCTCCCCGACGTCGCCGGCCACGATCAGCCAATCGCCATCGGTGCTCGGGCGCAGGCTGTCGACCACGTTCCGGTTGTCCGAGTAGCCCATGTGCAGGTCGCTGACGGCCAGCAGTTTCGGTTGCTCGAGGCGCTGTTCGGTCACCTGGCCAAGCCTATCTGCATAGAGATGCACCTTTCCCCGGACTTTCGCCCACGGAAAGGTGCCCGATTGCCCAGTTCACCGGTTGACCGGCCGCCGGCTGGCGGCGCCGAGCGGTCACCGGGTTGAGTCCTGTTGAGCCAGGCGCATGCAAGGGCCCCGGAGGAACGGCTTACGCCGTGGCTCCGGGGCCCTTGCACTAGCTGCCCGATCAGGTCAGGTGACCGTCACGTGGCTGATGTCGCACCGGTTGGTGTCGTTGGACCAGGTGCTCTGCATCGGGTACGAGCCGTTGCCCATGGAGACGTTGGCCGAAGCGCCCTGGCCGCTGCTGATCCAGGCGCACTCGTCAGCGTTCTCCTGGCCGCTGCTGGCAGTCCAGCCACCGGCCGGGTTCTGGTCGGTGATGGTCTCGGAGTACTCGTGACCCTCGACGATGGTGAAGCCGTCCAGGTTGCCGGCGGTGCCGGAGTTCACGAAGTTCTTGCCACAGCTGGCGCCGACATCGAGCAGGTAGGGCAGGTTGGTGAAGGCGATGTCACCGTAGGGCGACGAGACGCCAGCGTCCTTGTTGTAGTCGTGCCAGGCGCAGAAGCCACCGGTCTTGTAGTGGTCCGGGTTGGCACCCTTGGCCGAGAACACCACGTACTGGGCGTAGCGGTTGGACGCGGCGGTGGTGTTGCCGAAGTGCCCGGCACCCTTGATCGCCTCAGAGGCGAGCTGGGCGGCCGAGGCGGCCGACGGAGCGGCAGCCGCGTTGTCGTACCAGACGCCGGCCAGGGTGCCGCCGCCGGTCGGGTAACCGACGTGGGCCGCACTGGCCGAGCAGGACGTCGCGCCGGCCGAGACCAGCGAGCCGTCGCAGTACTGGGTCATGACGCCGGACCACTTCTCGCTGCCGGTGCCCAGGCCCTTGAACATCTGCTGGACGCGCGGCGCGCCACCGGCAGTGTCGTTGGTGAACTTCAGGTTGCCGTTGGTGTCGGTGCTCGAGGTGCCCCACTGGGTGCCGTAGAAGATGATGTACACCTTCGGCTTGCCGCTGGTGACGCCGATGCCGTCGATGCCGCCACCGTAGATCAGGGTGTTGCCGACCGCGGGAGCGTTCGGGGTCGCCTTGGCCTGGGCAGCCTTAGCCTGGATGGTCGGAACCACGCCGTGCCGGTAGCTGTGGCTTGCCTGCGAGTCGGGGGCCACCGATGCGGACGCGGTGGCACAGCTGACTCCGGTAGCGAGGGCGGTCAGCGCGACCATGCCCAACAACGCACCGCTACGGTGCGAAGCCTTCAGAGCTTTCATGTGGTCAGAACCTTTCGGGGGATGGGGGCAGCCGGTCATTCTCCTTCTCGGATCCGAGTACCTGCAGGGTTTTGGAGAGTGACACCACTAGGGGGTGGTGGCTGTGGGCCGAACCGTAACCAAGTCTCGCGAAAGGGGTCAATGAAACATTTAGCATTAAGAGCTAATTGAGAGCTATACTCAGCTTTTTCTCAAGCAGCCATTTCGTCTAGCCGGCGAGATTGCGCCCTATCGTGTTCACTGAGCCCGCACGCCGATCGACGATTCGGATTCACCTGTGAATGCCACGCACTCCTACCAGCTCACCCTGCGGTGGACCGGCAACTGCGGCTCGGGCACCGACAGCTATCGCAGCTACGGCCGTGACCACGAGCTGACCGCTGCGGGCAAGTTGCCGATCCTGGGCTCGGCCGATCCGGCCTTCCGCGGCGACCTCGATCGCTGGAATCCGGAGGAGTTGCTGGTTGCCTCGCTCAGCCAATGTCACCTGCTCTGGTTCCTGCACCTGGCCGCCACTGCCGGCGTGGTCGTGCTCGACTACACCGACGAGCCGATCGGCACGATGCTCGAGAACCCGGACGGCAGCGGGCAGTTCAGCCAGGTGCTGCTGCAGCCGCGGGTCACGGTCGCCGCACCGGCGATGTGCGAGCCGGCTCAGGCCCTGCACGATCGGGTCGACGAGCTGTGCTTCATCGCCCGGTCGGTCAACTTCCCGGTACGGCACCAGCCGAGCGTCCGAGCGGTGTCGGACTAGGCTTGCCGGCATCCACCTCTTACAACTCTCACCCGGGACGGGGTTCTTTGTGCGGTTCCAACCGCGGTCGCTGGCCGCTCTTGCTCTGACCATCGTCGTTGCGGCCGGCTGTGCCTCGTCCAGCCATCGGAGCCCATCGAGCAGCGCGCCGAGTTCGACCGGCGCCGCGGCCGGGGTCCGGGTCAGCGGCGGTTTCGGCAGCAAGCCGGCCGTGACCGTGCCGGATCAGCCGGCGCCGACCAGCCTCGGCAAGCAGGTGCTGGTCCAGGGCAGCGGTGCCACCGTGGCCAAGGGTGACACCCTGATCGCCAACTACTCCGGCCAGACCTGGGCACCCAAGGACGGCAAGGTTAACGTCTTCGACAGCTCGTTCGACCGCGGGCATCCGGCTGCTTTCCAGATCGGCGTCGGCAGCGTGATCCCGGGCTGGGACAAGGCCCTGGTTGGCCAGAAGATCGGCACTCGGTTGCTGCTGACCGTCCCGCCCACCGACGGCTACGGCAGCACCGGCCAGAGCAGCGCGAACATTTCCGGCACCGACACCCTGGTCTTCGTCGTCGATGTCGTCGGTAGCTACGCGCCGAATGCCTCAGCAGCCAGCCGGGCCGTCGCCAAGCTGCCGACCAGCGACTTTCCCAGGCTCACCAACCCATCCGGGCACCAGCCGGCCATCCTGAGCACCGCAGGCGTGCACGCTCCCAAGAAGGCGATCGCGACCCTGGTTGCCACCGGCAGCGGCGCGGCGATCTCCAGCGCCAAGAGCCTGGTGCTGCAGATCGTGCAGACCGACATCGCAACCGGCAAGAAGACTGCCTCGTCGTGGGGCAAGGCTCCGCAGGTGGTTACCGCGCAGAGCGTGCTTGGCATCGCTCCGGTGCTGTCCGGGCAGAAGGTCGGCAGCCGGGTCGTGGTGCTTGCGCCCGCGATCGCGGCCACCGCGGCTACCGCCAGCCAGGCCGCGCAGCCCGCCTCGCCGGCGCAGGTGCTGATCGTGGACGTGGTCGGGCAGTTCTGAGCCCTGCGGCCGGCACGTTGACGGCATGCGGGTAAGTGCCCAATGATTGGTCCGGTTACCGGTGCTTGTGCTGGTATCGGTTCGTTGTGGCCAGTTGCCGCTGCCTGATCAGAGAGGCGTGCTGTGGACGACCATGCGCTCGCGGCAACGCTGGCCGGTTCGGCCGGCAGCATCCTGACCGCGATTCGGACCAGCGAGCTGCTGGCCGGCAAGGACCTCGGCAGCGCCGGCGATGCGGTCGCGCACAGCTGGTTGGCCAGCGCGCTGAGCCGGCTGCGACCGGCCGACGGCCTGCTGTCCGAAGAGGCGGCTGGTGATGATCACAGCGGCCACCACCGGCTGTGGATCGTCGATCCACTCGATGGAACCAGGGAATTCTCCGAAGGCCGCGCGGACTGGGCGGTGCACGTGGCGCTGGTCAGCGATGGTCGCCCGATCGCTGCCGCGGTCGCGCTACCTGGCCTGGGCCAGTTGTTGAGCAGCGCCGAACCGATCGCCCTACCAGCTGTCAGCGGCCCGATCCGGATCGCGGTGAGCCGGTCCCGTCCGCCGGCCTTCGCCTCCGAGCTCGCCAGCCGCCTGTCAGCTGAGCTGGTACCGATGGGCTCGGCCGGCTACAAGGCGATGGCGGTCCTGCGCGGCGAGGTGCATGCCTACCTGCATGCCGGCGGGCAGTACGAGTGGGACAGCGCCGCGCCGGTCGGGGTGGCCGTGCACGCCGGCCTGCACGCCAGCCGGATCGACGGATCGCCTTTGATCTTCGGCAAGTCCGATGCCTGGAGCCCGGACCTGCTGATCTGCCGGCCGGAGCTGGCCGAAGTCCTGCTTGCGACGGTAGCGACCCTGATCGGCGAGCCGGCATGCTGAGCGACCTGGACCAGCTTGAGGCCGAGAGCATCCACATCATCAGGGAGGCAGCTGCCGAGAGCGAGCGGCCGGTCATGCTCTACTCGATCGGCAAGGACAGTTCGGTGATGCTGCAACTGGCAATCCGGGCCTTCGCGCCGGCACCGCCACCGTTTCCGCTGCTGCACGTCGACACCACCTGGAAGTTCCGCGAGATGTACGCCTTTCGCGATCGGGTAGCTGCCGAGAGCGGTATCCGGCTGATCGTGCATCGCAACCCAGACGCGCTCGCGCAGTCGATCAACCCGTTCACCCACGGCTCGGCGCTGCACACCGACCTGTGGAAGACCGAGGGGCTCAAACAGGCTTTGGATCTCGGCCGATTCGACCTCGCCTTCGGCGGCGCGCGCCGCGATGAGGAGCGCTCGCGCGCCAAGGAGCGGATCTTCTCGGTTCGATCCCAGCATCATCGGTGGGATCCGAAACGGCAGCGTCCCGAGCTCTGGCAGCTGTACAACGCGCGAGTCCGTCCTGGCGAGAGCGTTCGGGTCTTTCCCTTATCCAATTGGACCGAAATCGATGTCTGGCGCTACATCCAGGCCAACGAGCTGCCGATCGTCGGGCTCTACCTGGCAGCGCCCAGGCCGGTGGTCGAGCGCGATGGCATGCTGATCATGGTGGACGACGACCGGCTGCCGCTGCTGCCCGGCGAGGTGCCCTCGACCCGCAAGGTTCGCTTCCGCACGCTTGGCTGCTACCCGCTCTCAGCAGCGGTGGAAAGCACCGCCGACACGGTGGCGGCGGTGATTCGCGAGACCCTGGCCAGCCGGCTGTCCGAGCGGCAGGGCCGGCTGATCGATCACGACTCGACCGGCTCGATGGAGAAGAAGAAGCAGGAAGGCTACTTCTGATGGCGCCATCGGATGCCGCGACCCGGCCCGGCCCCGCTTCCGAACTTGATGAGGATCGTCAGAAGTCGTTGCTGCGGTTGGTGCTGTGCGGCAGCGTGGACGATGGCAAGAGCACCCTGCTCGGACGATTACTATACGAATCAAGGATGATCCTTGACGATCAGCTAGTCGCACTGGCCGCCGATTCGGCCCGGTTCGGCACTCAGGGCAGCGAGTTGGATTTGGCGCTGCTGGTCGATGGGCTGAGCGCCGAACGCGAACAGGGCATCACCATCGATGTGGCCTACCGGTTCTTCGCCACCGAGGTACGCAAGTTCATCGTCGCCGATGCACCGGGCCACGAGCAGTACACCCGCAACATGGTGACCGGCGCTTCCACCGCCGAGCTCGCGGTGATCCTGATCGATGCCCGCCGCGGCGTGCTCACCCAGACCCGGCGGCATGCCTTTCTGGCGGCCCGGCTCGGCATCAGCCGGATCGTGCTAGCGGTCAACAAGATGGACCTGATCGGCTACGACCAGCAGCGGTTCGACGCGATCGTCGCTGAATTCTCCTCCTTTGCCGAGGAGATCTCGATCGGCCAGGTGATCGCGATACCGCTGTCGGCGCTGACTGGCGACAACGTGGTCAGCGCCAGCCAGCGGCTGGGCTGGTATCGCGGGCCGGCCCTGCTCGAGTACCTGGAATCGGTCGAGCC
>JBDSAN010000241.1:0-26686 GCA_039922115.1 Jatrophihabitantaceae bacterium | reverse complement strand
AGCTTGCCGAGCCCGACCTGCAGGGTCGCCGCCTGCCCGCTGGTGTATGAGGTGTCAAATACCTTGCCGTTCCAGATCTGGCCCAAATAGTCAGTGACAATCAAATCGCCGATCGCGAGCTTAGGCCCGTTGCCCGCGTGCAGCACCTTGCGCTGCAGCTTGGCCGACGGGCTGCTGCCAGCCGGAAAGGCGAGGTTCGGTTGCTCACCGAAGGTGCCGCTCACGGCAGCGAACGGCCCCAGGGTGGTCAGGCTCGCTGCCGGATTCGGCTTGCGATTGCTGGACGGGTGACCGCAACCGGTGAGCACCATGCTGGCCAGTAGCGCCAGCAAGCACAGCGCCCAGCCTGAGCGGCGCGAACCGATTGCGATCACCCGTGCCATCGTGTGTTAGTGGCTGCGCCGGCGCCGGGTGCTGAGCAGGACGCCCGCACCGGCGATCATGAGCAGCACAGCCACGCTCAGGCCGGCGGTTACCTGCGCACCGGTGCTGGCCAGGCCACCGCCACTGGTCGAACCTGAGCCGGCCTCCGATGACGAGGCTGACGCCGACGGCGCGGTGCTGGTCGGCGTTGGAGTTCCGGTAGGTCCGGCAACGGTGAACCGGAAGGTAGCGCTGGCCAACGACCCCTGCAGGGTGAGTGTGTGCGCCCCAGCCGACAGCGTGCTCGGCAGGGTAACCGTGGCGCTCACGTTGCCTGATGAGTCCGCGGTTACGGCGGCCAGCACGGTGGTGCCGGGCGTGAGCACGACCTTGACCGACTCGCCTGGCTGGTAATCGCTGCCGGTGATGGTGACCGTGTCGCCGGGCTTCAGCTGTGAACCTGAGCTGACCGGCTTGCCGTTGACGGTGGCCGTCCCGATCGTGGGCGCCTTCACCACGGTGAGCGACACCGCGCTGGAGGTGGACGGACCGAAGGCCGTCGAGTCGGTCGGGGTGAACGCCGCCGTGAACGAATGGTCCCCGACTGCCAGGGTGGTAGTCGCCAGGGTCGCCTTGCCGGCCGTGACCGCAGCCGTGCCGATGCTCGTGGTGCCATCGCTGAAGGTGATCGAACCCGCTGCCCCTGCAGGTGAAACGGTAGCGGTGAGGCTGACCGAGTTGCCTTCAGTGACCTTGCCGGCCGGCGCCACCGCCAGCGTGGTGGTGCTCGGCTGCGCATTCACTGTCAGCGAACCAGCGGCCGACGTCGAGGCCGCGAAGGCGGTGGCGTCCGCTGGTGAGTAGCTGGCCGTGATCGAGTGGACGCCGCCGCCGAGGGTGCTGGTGGTGAACGAGGCGGCGCCCGCGGCAAGTGCCGCGCTGCCCAGCACGGTTGAGCCGTCCTTGAACTGCACGGTGCCGCCCGTTGGGGCTGGATCGCCAGGGGTGGTTGCGGTCACCGTCGCGTCGAAGGTGACGGCGGTGCCGAAATCAACCGGTCCCGCCGGGGTGATCGTCAGGGTGGTGGTGGTCGGGGTCGGCGGCGGGATCACCACGACCGACACGGCCGGCGAGGTCGAGGGCTGGTAGCTGACCGGATCGGTCGGGGTGAAGGTCGCGGTGTAGCTGTGCGTGCCGACCGTCGGGGTGACGGTGGTGCTGGCAACGCCGGCGCTCACCGTAACCGGGACGCCGAAGTTGGTGCCGCCCTCGGCGAATTGGATCGTGCCGGCGGCAGCACTCGGTGCCACCGTCGCCTTCAGCGTGACCGCGGTACCGCTGACCACCGAACCGGTTGGGGTGGCAGCCAGCGCGAGCGTGGTCGCGCCGGGCGGCGGGTTCTGCACGACCAGCGACACCGGCGCTGAGGTGGACGTGGCGAACTGTGCCGCGCTGGTCGGGGTGAAGGTCGCGGTCAGCGAATGGGTCGCCACCGTCAGGGTGCTGGTGGACAGCTGGGCGGTGCCGCCACTGACCGGTGCCGGCGAGCCGAGCTGGCTGGCGCCGTCAAAGAAGCTGACGGTGCCCGTTGCGCCGCTCGGGGTCACGGTTGCCTTGAGGGTGACCGACTGGCCGTGATCGACCGGGCTGGCCGGGGTAACCGCGAGCACGGTACTGGTGCTCTGCGCGTTCACGGTCAGGCTGGTCGCGGTCGAGGTGGACGTTCCGAACACGGCCGGGTCGGCCGGCAGGAACTTCGCGGTCAGCGAGTGCACCCCCGAGGCCAGCGTGCTGATCGTGCTACTCGCAGTGCCGCCCGATACCGTGACTGGTGCGCCGAGGTTGGTGGCGCCATCGAGGAATTGCACCGTTCCAGCAGCAGAAGTCGTGCTGACCGTGGCGGTCAGGGTGACTGCGGTGCCGAAGTCGACCGGGCCGCTCGGGCTGATCGCGAGCGTGCTGGTGGTCGTGGTGGCCGGCGGGCTGTTGACCGTGTACGCCTTCACCGCCGACGTCGAGGTCAGGGACCCGCCGCTGGCCGGGATGAACTTGGCGGTCAGCGAGTGGCTGCCAATAGCCAGCGTGGACGTGGTGGTGCTGGCGGTGCCGGCGGCAACCGTGACCGGCGCGCCGAGGTTGGTTGCGCCGTCGAGGAATTGCACGGTGCCGGCAGCCGAACTCGGAGTGACCGTGGCGGTCAGGGTCACCGTGTCACCGAAGGTGCTCGGGCTGGCTGGTGAGACCGCGAGCGCGGTCGTGGTGGCGACCGGGCCGTTCACGGTGTAGCTGGCTGGTGCTGAGGTCGTCCCGGCGTAGTTGGTCGTGTCGGTCGGGGTGAACTTGAACGTGTAGCTGTGCGAGCCATCGGCTGGCGTGTCGGTTGCGGTGACCGCTCCGGTCGCGGCGGTGAAGGTGGCCGCGCCCTTGTCGGTCGCGCCGTCGAACAGCTCGACCGCGCCGGCCGGGTGTGCTGAGTCAGCAGCCGACAGCGTTGAGGTCAGGGTTACCGTCGAGCCGTGCGCAGCGGGACTGGCCGGGCTGGCGTTGATCGCCGAGAAAGAGGTGACGGTCTTGGTCGGCGACGGCGTCGGGTAGAGCTGGGTCCAGGTGCCTGCCACCGTGTCGATGTACAGGTCGGCCTGCCAGAACGGCGCTCCGGCCGGTTTGCCTGGTCCGGAATCCTCCATCCGCACCTGCATGATGTGATCGAAACCGGTGCTCGGGTCGTTCACCGCACCGGCAAAGGCGCCGGCCAGGTCACCGTCGCCGGCACCGATGGCAACGGCAGGGGCACCAGCGCCCTCAGCGGCGGCAACACCGGCCGGGGCACCGGCCAGCGGCCAGGTCGAGGCGGCGGTCAGCTGCTGGTTGAACCACTGCAGCGAGTTGGCCTTGGTGTGATCAGGCGCTGCTACGAACAGCGTCGCTTTCGGCGTGCCCGTCTTGGTCGTGGCCGATGAAGCTACCGCGTAGGCGGTGAACGGTGCGCTCAGCGGACCGCTGGAGATCTGGTTGCCGGAGGCGTCATAGAACGAGATCGTCCCGTTGGCGGCGTTCGGATCCCCGGTGATGCTGGGGTCTACCGTGCCGGCGGCAGACACCCCGGAGGAGGTGAGGACCACCGAGCCCGCCAGCGCGATCACCGTGGTGATCGCTGCGGCCTGCCAACGTCGGCGCAATGTGAACACTGAGTCTCCAATACCAATGGCTTGTGCAACAGGGCCAGAACTCGACTGCACGGCCGGGCAGTGCGGTCGACCGCAACGGTGTCGGTGTTCGGCGACGGTTAGGTCGGCCGAAGGTGGCCGGCGGGTTAACCAGGGACGAATCGATAGCTGACTACGATCAGCGCCGAGCCCGCTGCCGGGCGCGCCAGCCCACCGCGCCCGCAAGGCCGGCTATCCCCAGGCCCGCGACCACGAGGGCCAGCCACGGCCCGGACGAGCTTGAGCCCGACTTGGCGCTCGCGTTGGCGGCCTTCGACAGCTCCGGCTGGCCAGCCGAGGTCGGAGCCGCATCGGGCCTTGTCGCCGTGCTACTGGCAGTTGTACTGGCTTTGGCGCCACTCGGCGCGCTGGTGGTGCGGGCGGCCAACTGGGGAGCGTCCGTGACGGCCGGGTGGGCGGGGTCGAAGGCGCTCGCCGGTAGCACCAGCTTCTCGTTCGACACCACCTTGGTCAGGTCACAGGTCAGGTTCGCTGCCTGCACGACCGTCCACTTGCCGGCCTGCACCCGCAACACCGCCGCCGGGTAACTGCGCCGGTACACCACCTTGTTCGGTGCGGTGTAGAACATCCGCAGCTCTACCAGGCCGTCCCACTTCGCTGGAAATGATGTGACAAAGTCCTGCAGCGATGGGTCGATGTTGGTGCCGGCGACCAGCGGGTGGCTCGGGTCAGCGTAGATCGAGGCACCGGTGAGCTGATAGCCCGACCACTGACCGGGGTCGACGTCCTTGCGTGGTTGAAATGCGTACAGCGTCGCCTTGCCACCGGCCTTGGCGTCATAACCCTGCGGCGCGGCCATCGTCGAACCGGCGGCAATCACAAACGGGTGGTTCAGCGCACTACCGGCCTGGATCGAGTGGCCGGCCGCGTCGCACAGGCCGATCGAGCCCTGCGCGTTCGGATCGGAGAACGGAAGGCTGGCTGCACCGGCCGCCGCGGCGAAAGGTGGCGCGCTGGCGAGGACGGCAGACAGTGCGGCGGTGGCAACTAGCGTCGACCTGATCACGAATTCACCTTTTCTACTTCGGTTTCCGGAGTGACTGGGCTGTCCGGCGGAGTCGGCCGAGTCCGACGGTGACCGCCGCTAGGGGGGCTCGCAGACGGTCGGCGGCGGCGGCGCCACAGCAGGATCAGCACGACCGCAAGCAACCCGACTGTGCCGATCAGGGTCCAGGGCACTGCCCAGAACGTCGTGCTGGTCGAGACATCCGCGATCGGCGGGTTCACGTCCCCTTCCGATTGCAGGGACTTGATGGTCACCTTGCCATGCATCCACAGCGTCGGGGTGATCCGGTTGACCGCCACCCGGACGAGTACCGAGCTACCCGGCAACAGCAGGCCGACATCGGCCACCTTGCTGGAGCCGGTAGCTCCGAGCAGGCCGGTCACCTTCACCAGCTGCCGGCCGCCGAGCTTGACGTTTCCAGTGTTGTGCAAGCGGTAACTGACCGTCAGCCGGCCACGCCCGATCGGGTTGAGATTGCCGTGATAGCCAGCGTGCAACTGTTCGATGGTCAGGGCCGGACGCAGCGGGCCGCTGACCCGAAGATAGGTACGCACCGCGATCCGCTGCTCGAAATCGACCAGCTGCCCGGACTTGCCCTTGACCTTCGAGGTGAGCGAGGCGATCACGCCGGCAGCATGGTCACCCGGAGTGGCATTGTTCGGCACAGCAAGGGTAATCGGCACGATCACGGTGGACCGGGCAGCGATCCGAAGGCTATTGCCGCCGCCGGGCGGAGCGATCGAGATCCATGCTGCCGCATCAGTCGGCACCGCCTTGGCCGGGGCATAGCCGATCGAGCCGTCGGACTCGTTCTGGGCGGCTGCCACATACAGCTTGAGCGTTACCGGCCGGGTGTCGAGGTTGATCACCGCGACGTGGTCGCTCAGCTTGCCACCCGGCGAGGACAGGTAGTTCAGGAAGGGCCGGCCGTCCAGCTTCTTGACTGAGGCCGGCCCGATGCCGAACGAGGCCTGTTTCGCAGCGGGCGGCTTCGCGCCAGCGGTGGCCGGCGCAGACGGGCTCGAGCTACCGGCGGCGAGTGCCGCTGGCGCAGTGGCTGCGATGATGGCGGCGCTGATTACCAGCAAACGCAGCAAAAAACCTGTGCGGTGTTCGATCCCGCTAGCCTCAGCGCTCATCTGCGGAGCTAATCCTTTCCAACCATCCGGCCGGCAAACGCTGGATGAATTCGATGAAGCCCCAACCGAACGGAGCGGGTGGCCGCTGCCACCCGCTCCGCCGGCCGAGCCATTCCTAGCCGGATGGCCCGAAATGCCTTGCGGTTGTCGCAGTACTAGCCGACGGTGAAGGTGATCGTGCCGGTGAACAGACCCGGCTCGGTCGAAGACGGTGCGTTCAGGGTCAGCGTGCCCTGCATGGTGACAGTGCCCAGGCCGTGGTTTGCAACGGCCACCGTGTGCGAAACGGTGCCACCGAGGCCGAGCGAGCCGGGATCGGTGGGCGCGACCGCGTTGGCGGCCGGGTTGTCGGTCGGCGTCACGGTGCCGGTGAAGCCGGTGCCGGGCGTCGCGGTGATGGTGGTCAGCCCGACGTTCTGGGCGTTGATGATGCTGTTCGGGTTCGAACCACCATCGGTCAGGTTGCTGGCCAGGGCCGAGACGGTCCAGGGCAGGTTACCCGCGCGGGTATCGGTCACCTTGATGCCGGTGAACGGCGCGTTCGCCGAGTACTTGGTGGAGTCCGCGCTGAGGACCATGGTGCCCAGGTCCAGCGGCGAGGCTGCGGTGTACGGGGTGTTGATCACCAGGGTGCCGACCGGGATGGTCGCCTGGATGTTCTGGGTGTCAGTACACACCGAACCGGGCTGCGCACAGGCGCCTGTCTGGACCGGAGAAGTGAAGAAGACCTGCGCGGCAGACTGGCTGGACCGGAAGTTCGCCACGTTGGCCGAGCTGAACTTGGCGACTACCGAGTGGTTGCCGGCGGTGAAGCCACCGACCAGCGTCAGGGCGTAGGTACCGGCGGACGGGCTGCTGACGGTGCCGGGGATGGCAGTCGTCGAGCCGTTGTCGAAGAAGGCAACGGTGCCCGGTGCGGTGGACGGGCTGACCGTGGCGGTCAGGGTCGCGTCGGTACCGGTGGTCGTGTTACCCGACACGGCCAGGGTGGTGGTGGTCGGCGGCGCGACCGGGTTCACCGTGGCGGTGAAGGTGCCGGTCGAGGAGCCGAAACCGGCCGTGTTGGTCGGGGTGAACTTCGCCGACAGTGCATGCGAGCCCTGGGTCAGCGTCGAGGTGGTGGTGGTCGCGGTGCCGGTGCCACTCACCGCAACAGGCGAACCGATAGCGGTGGCGCCATCCATGAACTGCACGCTTCCGGCAGTCGCCGGGGTCTCGGTCGCGGACAGCGTGACCGTGTCACCGACAGTGGATGGGTCCGGCGTCGCGGTCAGCGTGGTGCTGGTGGCCGTTGCGACGGTCGGGTACACCTGGGTCCAGGTTCCGGCGGTGGTGTCGATGAACAGGTCGGCCTGCCAGAACGGCGCACCGGCTGCCTTACCAGGACCGGAATCCTCCATCCGGACCTGCATGATGTGATCGAAACCGGTGGTCGGGTCGTTCACCGCGCCGGCGAACGCGCCAGCGAGGTTACCGTCACCGTCGGCAACCGCAACCGCCGGCACGCCGGCGCCTTCGGCCGCGGCCACGCTGGCCGGAGCACCGACCAGCGGCCAGGTGGAGGCTGCGGTCAACTGCTGGTTGAACCACTGCAGCGAGTTGGTCTTGGTGTGATCGGGCGTGGCCACGAACAGGGTCGCCTTCGGCGTCCCGGTCTTGGTAGTGGGCGAGGACGCCACGGCGTAGGCAGCAAATGCCGGGCCGATGCCGTCACCCAGCGAACCGCTGGTGATCTGAGTTCCGGCCGCGTTGTAGAACGAGATCGTTCCGTTGGCAGCGTTCGGATCGCCGGTGATGGCCGGATCCGCCGTTCCCGCGGCGTGCGCGGCACCTGCTCCGAGGAACAGGCCAGCACTCGCGACCGCCAGGGCAGCAGCCCCGGCGATCGCAGTCTTCAGTGCCTTCATGAATAATTACCTTTCTCACTGAGGTGGGAAAATGGGCGGGGCGGGCGGGCGCGCCCGCCCCGCCGTCTAGCTGATGGTGCAAATTACTGGTGGAACTGAGACCCGAGGATCAGGTCGCGATCACGGACCGCCTGCGGTGTAAACGCAAGCCGGGATGATGCCGGAGGCCGAGATGTCGGCCTTGCCGGCCGCGCTGCACCAGTACGGCGTCGGGCCGCCCGGGTTGAACAGCATGGTCTTGACCCAGTTCAAGGTGCCGCCGGGCTGGAAGATCGTGGTGCTGGCGATGTCGGCGTGCCGGAAGTAGACGTAGAGCGGACGGGTTTGGTAGAACAGCGCGCCGGCATCGGTCGGGGCAGGGACGCCGGTGCTCCAGAGCTTGACGTTCGGCGTGAGCGTCAAGCCGGTGGTGCAGGCCGGAGCGGTGGTCGAATCGGCCACGCAGCTCGGGTCCTTGAAGTAGCCGGACAGGCCGCTGGCGGTGCCGTTGGACAGCTTGCCCTGGAACAGGAACAGCCGGCTCTGCGACATCGGCTCGACCGCGTTGGCCGGGCTGGAGGAGGCATCGATCGCCTCCGGGTCGTTCTCCTCGACGTTCTGCACGCAACTGCCGAGGGTGGAGTCGGTGACCCCGATCTGGCCCTCGAAGTACGAGCGGGTGCCCGAACCGATCTGCGGCATCAGCGGGACGATCACGCCGGTGCCGGTGCCAACCTGGTTCCAGTTGGTGGTCGTGCAGGTGTAGATGTTCTTCAACTGCGCGATCGACAGGCCGTTGGTGGCGTTGGTGGTGGACGAGGTCAGCATGCCCAGCGGATCATTGCCGATCTGCATGCTGTCGAACAGCGCGTTGATGCCTCGTGCCGAAGAGGCCCGGGCGAAGTCGACCAGGCCGAGGCCGGTGCCGCCCGCGCTGGTATCGGCCTTGAGCAGGTTGTAGCCGGCACCCGAACCGTTCGGCCGCTGGACCGGCGACAGGCCGGCCCGAAGCACCACGGTGGGGTTCAGCACGCACGGCTTGTCACCGGTGTGCGTGGTGTTCTGGTTGCCGGTGCCCTGGGTAGCACCGGTGCCCGGCGTGCAGGGGTTGCTGGCTGCGGTCGTGC
The DNA here is from genome assembly GCA_039922115.1 of Jatrophihabitantaceae bacterium. Lineage (GTDB taxonomy): Bacteria > Actinomycetota > Actinomycetes > Mycobacteriales > Jatrophihabitantaceae > Jatrophihabitans_A. The sequence continues at coordinate 17,938 of JBDSAN010000241.1, read as the reverse complement.
CCGAGCCCAGGCCCTGGGTGCCGTAGGCGAGCCGGGTGTTGGCGTCGGCGGTGGCGTCGATGCTGATGAACTTGTTCAGGTTTCCGGCTGTGTTGTAGCCGGCATCGCCGGTGTAATCGCCATCGGCGACGAAGTTTCCAGCAGCCTGCAGAGTGTCCGAGCCGACTCCGACCACGTCTCCAGAGGTGGGGCCGTAGTCCGCGAAGGCGGACGATGGCAGGAGCGACAGAGCAGCCGAGATCGCGGCTACTCCCCCGATTCCTACCGCTAACTTGCGGATACGCATCTTGGTTCCTTCCCAAGCAAGTGGCATTGGCAATGCATTGCAGCGAAAGGTTCGCGTTCACAGGCCGCATCTAGGAGATTCGATTACTAACAGGGGATGAACCCGTAGCCACATGTTGGATATCACGCTCAACTCATCTGCGGAGTTGTCGAAGCGGAGGCGATTTGCCTGGAATTACCAGCCGAAACGTAACCGGCTACATCACGTTGGGTAGCAGCTGGACAGCGGTCTCGCTGACTCCCCAGAGCGCGGCCAGGATCACCGGTGCGCCGACCAGCCAGGTGTGCCAGCGGCCCCAGCGATCCTGCAGCCACACCACGGCGATCGAAGCGAGCAACAGCAACGGCAGCCACAGCACCAGACCGAACAGCGCGCTGACGTCACCCTTCATCGTGGTTTCGGCTTTCGGCACCGTACCCAATCGACCATCGGGCGCGGGAAAGGCCTGGCCTTGCAGCTTCGCGTCCAGGTAGAGCGGCTTGCTCGGTAGCCAGCCATTGAGCCAGCTGCCGCCCGCTGAGCTGACCAGGGTGAGCTGGCCCTGCCCATCACCGAGCGTGGGTGGGAACGGATCGCCGGCATGCCGGACGTCCATCACCTGATACTTGGCCTCACCCTGACCGGTGGTGACGGTGATCAACGACCCTTGCGAGACCTGCGCCAACCGGCCGAACGGGCCACCGAACAGGTGGGCACGTCCCATGATGATCGAGACTCCGGCTTGGCCGGGCAGCGGCGTATCCCGGCGATGGCCCGGCCCCCGGGTCAGATCACCAGCGGCCGTTCCCTCAATAATCACAACGTCTTTCAAGCCGAGCTGCGGTGCGTCGATCAGCGCGACCGGCGAATCCGGCTTGATCTGACCACCCAGTGGCGCGATCCGCGGCGACAGCTGGGTGAGCTCCTCACGAAACAGGGCGTAGGCGTTGTGCTGGTTATGCGCTTGCTGCAGCGAGCTCAGCACGGTCGCGAAGAACACGAACCACAGGGCGAGGATTGATAGGGCGGCCAGCGCCCAGCTCGCGATCAGCCGGGCCGGCCCAGGTGCACCGTCCACCGCGATCCGCGGCTTGACCTGACTGGCGTACCAGGACAGTTTCGGCGACGCCGGTGGCGACGGCGCGAAGTTGAACGGTCGGGCCGGTGCGCTCGTCATCGTCTTCTTCCCACTCCACTGATCCAGGCCGAACCCAGCGCCGAAACCAGTCCAACGATCGCTAACGCGGGGACGGCATAGGCAAGCCAACCCGGCGTCAGCGACGGGGTGGCTCCGGTCGCGCGCGCCGAAATGCTTGTCGGCGCCGACGAGCTCGGGCTCGCCGTGCCAGTCGGTGCAGCTTGCGCCGGTGCCCTCGGACTGGCCGGACCGCCAGCTACCTGGCCGGAGCCGCCACCGGCCTGGCCGCCGCTGGAGCTGCCACCCGATGCGGTACTTGTCGAGCCGCCGGTCGGCTGCGGGCTCGGAGCCACGCTTGGGCCGTTGAGGTAACCGCCGGTGACCAGCGGTACCCGTCCCTGCTGCGCGGCCACTTCGGCGGCGGCTCGGGTGGTGTAGTCGAGCAGGCTGGCTAGGCCATTGCCAGCGGTCAATGGCAGGTAGCCACCGGGCAGCTGACCGTTGCCGGTACCTGCCACCTGACCGGGGCCGGCGGCGTAGCGCAGCAGCTTGGCGTAGTTGGCCCCATCGGCAGCGGTCAGGCCCTTGGTCGGCACGTCGGTCGACAGCAACAGCGTGCCGGGGTAGGCCTGCTGGCCGGCCGAACTGGTCCGCAGCGTGTCGTAGGGCACCGTCCAGGTATTCAGGCTCGGATCGGGATGCAGCAGTTTTGCCGCCGCAGCAAGGGAATCAGCCGTCGGGGCGACGAAGGTGCGGCCACTGCTGTCGGTGAACTTGGCCGGCGCACCGGCTGACTGCTGGCTCTGCAGTGCTGCAGTGTGCAGTTGATAGCGTGCGGCGTCGCCGAGTGAGACCAGGCCGAGCAAGAAGCGTTGGCCGGGCTGCTCACGTCCCTCGGCAGCGATCCGCCGGCTGTCCGGACTGTCGGTGGTACCCGGCGGCACCACGCAGTTGATCTGGGAATTGGAGATACCGTACTGCAGGTTGAAGGTGACCTGCGCCGGGTCGGACACCGGGCCGGCGATGAGCGGCAGTACCGGCGAGTGGTTGTCGCTGATGCAGTTGTTGTGGATGTCGTTGTAGTAGGTATCCAGTAGCGGCCAGGACGTGACCGGCAGCTTGAGCTTGCGGTAGTTAGGGTTCACCACCATGCCCCACGGGTCGGCGTGGCCGTTCAACCAGGCGCGCGCGTCCGGATCGGCATTGATGTAGCTGGTCAGTGCGCTCATCACATCGCTGTCGCTGGACATGGTGAACAGCGTGGAACTTGCGAAGAACTGGTTGAAGTTCCGGTCATTGGCGGCCGGGTTGAGCGCTTGGAATTCTGGATCGACCGCGATATCCAGCGGATTGCCGGCCAGCGGCTTGTACTTGGCGATGCCGGCCCAATCATCGCGGATCAGCGGCAATGCCGGGTAGGACATGCTCAGCAGCTTGGCCAGCAGCCGGCCGTTCAGCTTCAGGTCGGTGATCTCGTGGTGTTTGGCATCGTCGATAATGAACGCGACCGCGAAGCCGGATACCGCGGTGGGCGCCTGCACCACTGGGTTGAGAAAGGGACTGGCCGGTGGTCCCGCCTGCAGGGCAGCTTTCACGCCCAGATATTGGCCATTGGTGACGCCGTTAGCGAGCAGGTTCTTGGCCTGCACCTCTGAGGTCTGCACCTGCTGCAGCCGGAACAGGCTGGAATTCAAGCAGAATTTCGGCGCCCACTGCTGGGTCAGCTGAACCGCTGCTTCCGAACCGTAGACGTTCTCCGGCACGCCGCCGCCGGTGACCTCGCACACTGCGGCGGTCTGGGCCATCGTGATCGGGACGCTGATCCGGTTGCGCCAGTTGGACTCGGTCCACCACAGCTGCCCGGCAACCGTCGCCTGGACGTTCGGATCACCCGAGGACTGGCTGCCCGCGACCCCCGGATCGTAGAAGCCGGTCTGGCCGCATTCGGCCTGCGCCGTAACGGGATCAGCCGGCCGGTCGGCGGGCGGCAGCGCAGACGCGGTGGCGTCGCAACTGACCCCCATGATCGGGATGATCACGATCGAGCACTTCACCGTGTCCGAGCAGCCGAGCGAGGCGTTGCTCTCGGCGTTCTGCACGACAAACGTTGCCGAACCGGTGCCGTCCAGGGCGGTGGTTCCGAACGTGGTGCTCGGCGGGTTCAGCGGGTCGGCAAGTACCGACTGTTCCGGGGCCAGCCCGGCGCAACCGCGCGGGCCGCCGTAGTAAGTCGTACCGTCCGCGGAGTCGAAGGGCACCCAGCGCTGCGCATCACCCACACCGTCACAGCTGGCCGGCAACGGGTTGGGTGCGCCGGCGGTCAGGACCCGATCGGCGGCAGCGGCATAGCGATCCAGCCGGTAGGCCGGGAACGCGCCTCGAAACGGCGGCTGGTAGCGCTCCTCCGGAACCTGGGTATAGCAGGTTTGCGGCGACACCCGCTGGGCGGCCGGCACCGACGAGGAATCCTCGCCACGGCATTGCAAGATCGCGACCGGGTACTCCTGATCCTCAGCGAAGGTCGAGGTCTGGTCGAAGATGACACCACCGGTCGGGTGCGCCCCGCTCCAGCTGATATGCACACCCTGCCGATCCTTCAGATCCTGGGTTCCATCGACCTTAACCGACACCGTCCTGGTGTCCACGGTCTGATCCGCGCCAGCGATCAGGTGGGTGCGGGTGATCGTTTCGGTCTTGCTGAACGAGGTATCGACGGTCGCAGCCGCTGCCGGCTGGGCATGCGTTGCCAGCAGCGTGGTCAGCAGCACGCTCGACGTGCCCAGGCTGGCAACCGCGATTACCGCCAGCGCTCGGGCCGTCCGATTCGGGATCAGCCGCAACGGATTGCGCCGGCTCATGATGCCCGCCGCCGGCGCGGCCGGATCAGCAACAGGTACACCAGTGGTGGCGCGACGAGCGCGAGCAACAGTTCCAGCGCCGCCAGCGATGCCAGCACATTGGTCATGTTCTGCTGGCGATAGTCGGCCAGTTCGGTGGACTGGCCAACCACGCTGCCATCGCCGCTTGAGCCCGATACCGTCACCGGCTGGCCGGTATCCGGGTTGATCACGGTCTTGGCCGCTCGGGAACTCTTCACCGCACCCGGCTTGGCATTCTTCCCAGTCGCACCGCCACCGCCGCCAGCGTTGTTCGTGGAACCGCCACCGCCATTGTTCGAACCGCCGTTGTTCGACGAGCCGTTCGATCCGCCGTTGGATCCGTTGGAGCCAACGATCTGGGTTCCGGGGTCACCGGCGCCGCCACACGGTCCCTGACCTGCCTGGTCACACGATGGCGGCAGCGGTGCGATATCGGCGAGGTGGTTGTGGGCCAGGTTGCCAGGAGTGAAGGTCGGGTTGTTGCAGGAGGTCACGTTGCGCGAGGTCAGGTCGACCTTCGGGTCAGCGGCCTTCAGCTTGGCGATCTGATTGAAGCTGTCCTGCACCAGGTTCAGCGGCAGCGCGGAATACCCGACCGGCCCGATCTGAGCCTGACCTTGGCAGACCGAGTAGTAAAGAAAGTCAGCCAGCGTCTGTCGCTTGGCCGTGATCATCCGGCTGTCGGTCGCTGAGGTGGGGATGATGCCGTAGGAATAGGACGACAGCGGGTAGGTGCGCTTGTCACCGTAGGTATACACGCTGCGCAGGTCCTGCAGCAGGTAGTTCTTGCTGGTCGGGTCGTGGTTGATGACGGCCTTCTGCAGCGCCACCGCGACATTGAACTGGGTCGGCAAGGTGAAGTAGCCAGCCGAATTCTTGATCTTGGCGACCGGATAGTTCTTGGCCAGTGCATAGGAGTACTCGTCGTAACCGATCGCGCCGTTCGCGGCCGCCGAGACGATGTAGTTCATCACCCCATCGGAGTTGGTCTGGGCAACCATGTTCTTGCCCTTCGGGAAGTACTCGGTCTCGGTTGCCCGGCCGGCGTAGCTGCTCCAGATGCTCGGGTACTGGTTGGCCAGGTAGGTGGTGAACTGGGCCGTCGATCCGGAACCTTCCGCATGCACGATCGGGATCACCGGTAGCGGCGGGAACTTCCGGCCGTTGTTGTCGGCGGTGATCGCCGGGTCGCTCCAGCTGGTGATGCCACCGGTGAAAATCCTGGCCAGGGTCTGGCCGGACAATCGCAGGTTGCGGATCAGCGTGCCACCGATCTGCAGGTGGTAGGCAAAGGCGGTGCCGCCGGCAACGATCGGCAGGTAGGCGTAGTCGCGGCAGTTGGTCGAGGTGCCAAGCGGGCAGGGCAGGTCGGTGTCATGGGTCAGCGGGTCCTGGCCCTGGTAGCCGATGTCGCTGACGCCGAAATCGTTGGTCGAGTTGCCGAAGTCCTTACGTCCCTGGGCAGATCCGGTCGAGGTGAAGTCAACCTGCAGGCCGTTGGAGGACACCGCGGAGGTCCACACATCGATCGCGTTGGCGGCCCAGGACGAACCGGTACCGGCGATCTTCTGGTGCCCGACGGCCTGGTCCGGCGTGGCATTGGCAAGCACCAGCGCAGCGGTGGCCAGGACGGCTACCAGCCGCAGCCACGCTCTCGGTGTGCGCATTATCAGATCTCCTAGGGCTTTGCTCGGGCTGATGGGAAGCAGCTCAGGTCTCGGGTCAGGACTTGCCGGTCCGGTTACGGGCCAGCAGGCGGGTAATGATGAACAGCGTGAGCACCAGCAACAGCAACACCGATGCAGCACCGTAGGCGCGCTGGATGTACAGGCCCTGTCCACTCTTGACGCCCAGGTAAACGAATAGCGGCAGCGAGTTCATGTTGTGGTGCAGCAGATCGTGGTTGGTGAAGATGCTCGAGCCTGACACGATCAACAGCGGTGCGGTCTCACCGGCCACCCGCGCGATGCCCAGGATCAGCGAGGTGGCCAGGCCGGCCTTGGCCGTCGGCAGCACCACCCGACGAACCGTCTGCCAGTGCGAGGCCCCCAAGGCCATGCTCGCCTCGCGCAGGCCGCTCGGCACCACCCGCAGCACCACCTCGGCTGAGCGCGCGATGATCGGGGTCATGGTGATCGACAGTGCGACCGCTGCGGCGAATCCGCTGCGTTCCCAACCGAGAATGAGGATGAGCAGGGTGTAGACGAACAGGCCGGCCAGGATGTCCGGCAGCGCGGTCATCGCCTCGACGACGGTGCGAACCAGCCTGGTGCCCGGGCCGCGCACCTCGCTGAGGAACACCGCAGTCCCGATCCCGAGCGGCAGCGAGATCACCACGGCGACCATGACTTCAAGCGCGGTGCCGACGATCGCGTGGTAGATGCCACCCTTGGTCAGCGGGTCGGTAGCCGGGCCGATCCCGGTCAGGTCTTTGGTATAGAAGTTCAGGTGATGCAGGGCCGGCCAACCCTTCCACAGGGTGCTGATCAGTGTCGTCGCCAGCGCGAAGCCGACCAGCAGGGCGGCGCTGGTCACCACCGCCGCCGCCACCCGATCCTTCACGATCGGCAGCGGGTGCGACAGCGCGCTCACACCGGCGTAGCAGCCGAGAAAGCACACCCAGACGCAGACGATGAAACCGACCGTGCCGCTCCATTGCAGGACGTGCTCATAGACCACCCAGACGAAGGCCAGCGCGGCGAGCATGCTTGCCCACAGCGACGCTCGATCGTCCAAGGTCTTGCGCGACAGCGGTCGGGGCTGGTCGGCCGGCATGCTTGTCACGGCTGTCGGCTGATCGGGCACGGTGGCCGGGAATTGGTCGTCAGCGACGATGCGAACCAGGTCGGTACTGGTCGAATCAGCCGTGCTGGCCTGCCAGGTCGTGGTCATCAGCGCTCCTAGATGTCCGTGCCAGAACCGCTACGGCTGCGGCCGACGAAGACCGCGGCCAGCGTGTTGATCGCAATCGTCATTACGAAAAGCACGAAACCGGCCGCGAGCAGGGCGGTGAGTTGCGCGGACGTCGCCTCGCCGAAGCCACCGGCGATCAGCGCCGACACGGTTTGAGTGCCCAGGCTCAGGATCTTGATCTTGATGTCGTAAGCCTGGGAGATGATGATGAGGACGGCGATCGTTTCGCCCAGGGCACGGCCGAGACCGAGCATGGTCCCGCCGATGATCCCGCCCCGTCCAAACGGCAGCACCACCGAACGGATCATCCCCCACCTGGTGGACCCGAGCGCCAGCGCACCCTCCCGCTCACCGAGCGGAGCCTGGCGGAAAACGCCCAGCATCACCGCGCAGGCAAGCGGAATCACCATCATCGACACGCACAGGCCGGCCATGAAGGCCGAGGCGGTGAACTTGGTCTGCGCCCAGAAGGCCGCTCGCGGATCGGTATCGACCTTGAAAATCGGTATCCAGCCGAGATAGGTGGACAGCCACCTCGCGAAGTAGAGCGTGCGGGGCTGCAGGACGAAGAATCCCCATAGTCCGTAGATGACGCTGGGTACCGCGGCCATCAGGTCGATGACCGAGACCAGCGTTGACTTAAGCCAGGCCGGTGCGTACTCGCTGATGAAGATCGCCGTCATCAGGGCCAGCGGGAAGGCCACCGTGAGCGCGATCAGCGCGACCTCGATGGTGCCGACGATGACCGCTGCGACCCCGATCTTGTCCTGCTCGGGCAGCCACTGGGTTTCGGTGAAGAAGTGCCACCCGTAATGCTGCAACGTGGGAATCGCCTGGTACCCCAGGAAGAGTCCGATCGAGCCAGTGATCACCAGGACGAAGATGCTGATCGCCCGGGTCACCCCGTGGAAGGCTCGATCAGAGGCCGGCAGGCCAGAATCGATCGTGCGCGGCAGGTCGTCGGCGAGGAGTTCCGGCGGCGGGCTCGGCAGCAGTGCGGTCATCCGAACCGGCCGTTGACGTAGTCGGCGGTGCGCTCGTCGATCGGGTCCTCGAACAGCTGCTCGGTCCGGCCCGCCTCGACAATCACGCCGGGAGTTCCTTGCGCGGCAAGGAAGAACGCGCACTGCTGGGACACTCGCGCGGCTTGCTGCATGTTATGGGTGACTATCACGATCGTGACGTCCGGGGCCAGTTCGGCGATGGTCTGCTCGATCCGGTAGGTAGAGGTCGGGTCCAGTGCCGAGCACGGCTCGTCCATCAGCAGGACGTCCGGGTTTACCGCCAGCGACCGGGCGATGCACAGCCGCTGCTGCTGGCCGCCGGACAGCGCCGAACCGGGCTGGTGCAGCCGGTCCTTGACCTCGTCCCACAGGCCACCCCGGCGCAGGCACCGCTCGATCAGCTCGGCCTTGCCGGACCGCGAGACCTTCATGCCGGTCAGCTTCAACCCGGCAGTCACATTGTCGGCGATCGACATCGCCGGGAACGGGTTCGGCTTCTGAAAGACCATGCCGATCCGCTTGCGGGTACTGGTGATACGCAATCCGGGTGAATAGATGTCCTGGCCGTTGAGCAGCACCTCGCCGGCGAGCTTGGCCGACGGCACCGACTCGTGCATCCGGTTCAGGATCCGCAGGAAGGTCGACTTGCCACAGCCGGACGGCCCGATCAATGCGGTCACGGTTCGTGGCGGCATGCTGAGCGACACCCGGTCCAGCACCTTGTTTGTGCCGAACCAGGCAGAAACGTTGCGGGCCTCGACGGTAGCGGTGCCCGGCTGGTTCGGGATCGGTGCTGAGGTCAGGTCATTGAGGGCAACCGTCACGCTGTCTCCTGTAGTCATCGAATACCGAGCCGGCTCGCGACGATGGCGCTCGGCTGTTCGCCAGCAGCGTGCACGGCCAAGGTGTACTGCCAGCAGATTCGACCCAACCGGCAGTGGTCGAGCCGGTGCCGGCCGGCCGCCGTACCGGTCATCGCGAGGACTCCCGGCTACCGGCACCGGCCAGCGAGCGCCAGCGCCTGGTCGCGGTGACCATCACCAGCTCATTGATCCGTGCCGTGGCAACCCGCTGCTGGAATTGCGCCTGGGCGTGCATCGCCCGAATCTGCCGGTCATAGGCATGTGCGGACAGGGCCAGGTCGGTGCCTTGGTAGCCGGCCCGCCAGATCCACAGGTTGCCGGGCACTCGGGTCAGCAGCAGGTCCAGTTGGTCCAGCACCCGGGACAGTTCGGCCAGCGAGTCCAGGCATTCGGCAATCGTGTCGAAGGCGTGCGCGCTGCGTCCGATCGGTCGATGGTTGCCGCTCAGCAGCCGCCAGCGAACCGGAGCGTCGGTAGCAGTCTGGTACAGCTGAAACTGTGCCGGTACCTGGTCCGGAAGCGATGCCGTCATCGCGGCCCTGACCCGAGCCGATCGCCCAACCGCCGGACCCGATCCGGTCGCGGCATCGACGGTGGGTCGCCGATCGCGGCCAGGAATTGGCCGAGCGCGCGCTCGCACTCGATCCGCCGCCGGTACTCGTGGGTGGAGTTGGCCGCCACCCGCCCATCCAGCATGATCGTCCAACTCCAGTACGAGCCCGTCCCGCTGGCCGGCGCGTCGTGAAAGTGCACTGAGCCCTCCGGCTCAACGGCGGACCCGACCAATCGATCGATGTCGACAATGCATTCCTGCACGCTGCCGAAAACCGAACCGGCCTGACCCAGCGATCGGTTATTGGCCGCGATGAGCCGCCAGCTGACGCGCTGCGGCGTAGCCGGGCCAGCCGGTCTGGCCACCTTGGCCGGCAGGTCACTCAACAGCACGAATCTCGCGGATCGAGTAATGATCATCGGCAAGGCGGTTTCGGACACCGCCGCCTCGCTCATCGACTCCCACCCCGTGTTGTCATGACGGCGTAAGAATTCGGTCCAGTACCGACCTAGGGATGGCGGGAAGGTGAACGACGCACGGCAGCGGCAGGTCGGCTTGGCGCTCCCGGTTTAGTCGTTGCCGGACCGGTCAACGGGCACCCGCACTGAGCGGTCACCGCCAGCTACCAGCCCGACAGGGGCCGGCTGATCGAGGTGCTGGGCCAGGTCATCGCTACAACCTGCCGGGCAACTAGCGCGAGCGCTGGACAAACTAGGCCGTCCGGCTAGCGCCGGCCGTCCCGCTGCGCCGGGCTGGCTTCGGACCCGGTCCACAGGTCGAGCAGGAAGTCCTCATCGACCAGCGAGACGGCATGCCGACCCGGCAAGGCCTCGCCGAGCAAGCTGTGCAGTTCCTCGGTGGAGGTCCGCCGCTCGGCGAATGGATGCCGCCAGTGGCAGGCGACGACCGTGCCATCCGGGCTCAGACTTGCCTTTGCTTGCTGGCAAAGCCGGATCCAGGCCGGCCGGTCGATGAAGTAGCCGAGCTCGCTCAGCACGATCAGGTCGAACTCGTGAGCGACCGGCCACTGGTCGGGCAGCAGCATGGTTTGCACCCTTACCCCGGCCAGCCCGGCCAACCGGCCGCGCGCACGTTCAACCGCGCGTGGGTGGTAGTCCGAGGCAAGCAGGGCATCACAGCGCTGCGCCAGTTGCAGGCTCAGCAGGCCGATCGAGCAACCCGGTTCGAACCCGGAGCGGAACCGGGTTCGATCCAGGCTGGCCAGCAGCAGGTCGCGTTTACGCTTTTCGTAGAAGCCATCGGCCAGCTGCCACGGGTCGTCATCATCGCGGTAGAGCCGATCGAGATAGCCGGTATCGGTGTTCATGCCAGCAGGACCTCGACCGGCCGGCTCAGCCTGCGTATCGCCCAGTCGGGCAGGATCGCGGCCGCCCCGGTGGACGGGTCCGGCTGCAGCTGGCTGGCAAAGCAATCGATTGCCTGGCGCTTCGCGGTATGCGCCGGGCCATCCAGCTGGATCAGGGTCACACCAGTCGCGGGCAACTGGTCGGTGTCCGGATCGGCCCAGTGCCAGCCCCAGATCGGCGCCTGCAAGTGCCGGGCGCCGCACGTCCCGGCCGCCTGGCCGGCCGCGACGGCGGTCGACTCATGATCAGGATGCCCGTCGTAGCGCCACGGCGAGATGACCAGATCGGACGGCCGGAGCAACCCGGTTAGCTGATCGACCAGCAGGCCTTCCGCCGCGCTGACACCACCGTCGGGCAGGTCCAGGTCAACCACGTCGGTGCGAGCCAACCCGAGAATCTGCAATGCCTGCAGCCTTTCCCGCTGCCGGGTCGCGACGAGCCGGTCGGCCGGCCAGCGCCGCGAGCCTGGATGGCTCGCCCCGCCGCCGGTCACCCCGATCACCAGCACCGGCGTGCGCTGCCGGACGGCAAGCTGGATCAGGCCACCGGCGGCAAGAACCTCATCGTCCGGGTGCGGAGCGATCACGACCAGCCGCTGGCTAGGGGCGATCAGCTGAGCAGCTGAGCGCTCGATGCCGATTTGCCAACCGGACCAGCGCAACCAGTCCTGATCGGAGCTGCCCTCGCCACGAATCTGCCGATCGGCGCCGGTGGCGAGATCGCTCATAGCAGCCACTGGTCCTCGGCACCGGCGAGCTGACTGCCCAGCTCGGCAAGATCCCGTTCAGCGTGAGTTTGCCTGATGAAAACTGGCAGATCGGCGTAGCGGCGAGCGGTCGCGCGATCCTGGCAGAGCGGGCCGGCGCCGATTCCCCGGCCGACCCGGTTGAGCACCTCGGTCGCGGTCCGATCAGCGGCCGCGCGCACCCGTAGTGCCTGCGAGCGGGCGTCAGCGCTCGGGTGCTGGTCGATCCAGCCGGCCGCCTCGATCAGCAGCGCCCGCAGGCTGCGCAGTAGCACGTCCACCTCGCCCAGCAGCGCCGCCGCGTGCGGGTTGGCCCGGTTGGCCACCGCCTCAGCGAGCACCCCGGCCAGCGGAACGGCACCGCCGTACCAGCAGGCGGCGATGCCGCAGCCCCCATGCCAGAAGCCGGGACGCTGGACGTACTGGCCGGCCTGCCCGATCGGGATTGCCTTGGCTTCGTTGAAGATTACCTCGGGGCTGTCGATCAGGCCCATCCCGACCGCGGCCCAGCTTGCCTCCGAAACTCGCACCCCGGCACTATCCATCCGCACCGCTGCCAGGCATTGCTGATCGTCGGCGTCCCAGCAGGTCACCAGCGCGTGGCTGACGATCCTGGCACCTGAGCACCAAGCCTTGCGACCGGACAGCACGAACTGGTCGCCGGCCCGGCGCAGGTTCAACCTGGCTTGCGGCGGTTCGGCTGCCCAGGTGCCCCAACTGGCTGCGGGCTGCTGCCAATCGCTGCCGAGTTCGGCCAGGATTGCCAGCGCATCGGTGTGGCCCTCGTACAGCTTGACCAGGCTGAGGTCCTCGGCTGCTACCCGAGCCAGCGCTCGCCACCGATCCAGCGTCCGGCCACCGCCAGGCAGCGGGAGCGGTTCGGCGCCCTCCACCAATTCCCGAAACCGGCTTTCAACAAACGACATTGTCAACGCCTTCCGGCTCGTCGGGCAGGGTTTGCAGAGCGCTCAGGTAGTTGCCGAAGCCAGCCGGAACCCGATTGTGCAGGCGCGCGCTGGTGATCACCGGCAGCTTGGCGGTGCGCACGATCCGGGCGCCGGTCAGTTCGATCCGGCGCACCAGGTCAACGTCCTCGTCCCAGGCCGCCGCGCCGAAGCCGCCGGCCGCCAGGTAGCTGTCGGCGCGAAAGGCCAGGTTGGCGCCGTGCACGTGCCGATGACCGTCGACCTGGTGATAGCCGGCGTAGTAGCGGCGCACGGCCAGTGGCGGGTGGCCTGACCAGTCGGTCACCTGGACGGTGCCGACCACCGCGTCCGCGCCGGCCGCGGCATGATCAAGTTGGCCGAGTATCCAGCCGTCCGCAACGGTGGAATCGGCATCGGTCGTGCACAGCCAGGTTCGCCGGCTACCGTGCCGCGCGATCAGCAGGTCCACCCCGGCTGCCCGGGCCCAACCCACGCCAGCCCGCTCCGAGCCGACGGCGCTGACCGGGACGTCCCGGCCGGCGAAGGAGGCAACCACCTCGGCGGTGCCGTCCGAGCAGCGGTCGAGCACCACCACGATCTCAACGCCTAGCCCGCGCGCGGCAGCCAACCCGGCCGCCCGGGACACGCTCGACAGGCAGCTGGCCAGCAGGGCTGCCTCGTTATGGGCAGGGATTACCACACCGACCGTGTCGATAGCAGGCTCGGGGCAGGCTGGTAACAGCATGTGGACTCGTTCCGTAATGCGGCAGCGGTACGCCACCCAAGTCAGCTGCGGTCTGAGCCTGCCCTCACGCTAGCCCCGATCGGCGGCCAGCGCCAACGGCCCGGCGGTTCAGGCCGGCGCTGCGATCTCACCTGATCCTCGGCGCACCAGCGCCGTCGGCAGCACTACCCGCTGCTGCGGTTGCTCGGAGCCGTCCAGCCGTGCCAGCAACAGCCGGGCCGCCTCCAGGCCGACTCGGGCCCGATCCTGGGCGATGGTGGAGATCCCGGGTTCGGCGAGTTCGGCCATCCGCAGCTCGTCGAACCCGATCAGCGCGATCGTGTGTCTGGTCGGTGACAACTCGGGATTGGCCCCGCACCTGTCGGCCAGCGCGAACGTCCTTCTTGGTCGCGAGCAGACCGTGCCCGGGTGCTCGGCACGATTACCGGCCTGATCGAAGCGAGCTGACCTCAGCTGGCGAGCCCGCTCGCCGATAGTAAGGCCATGTACGGCCAACCTGCTGAGCGCAGCGAGCGGGACCCGGGCACTGACCTGCTGACCCGGCAGGGCCCGATCGCGACCGGGGTGGACGAGCTGCGCTCGGCCATCTGCAGCGGCCAGTTCAGCGTGCAATACCAGCCGATCGTCGACGTAGCCGACGACCTGGTGATCGGCGCCGAGGCGCTGGTGCGCTGGATCCATCCGGTGCGCGGCGTGCTGCTACCGGCTGAGTTCATCGGGCTGGCCGAGCAGTCCGGGCTGATCGGGCTGATCGGTGAGCGGGTGCTCAAGCAGGCCTGCCTGGATGCGACCAGCTGGCGGTTGTACCGGTGCAACCAGGCAAAGGTGGCGGTGAACGTGGCCGACCAGCAACTGCGCGACCCGGCCTTCACCGACCTGGTGAGCGCGGCGCTGGCCGAGTCCGGCCTGCCCGCCCGGCGGCTGGTGCTGGAGGTGACCGAATCCAGCGTGGCCGGCGAGGACGAGGTCGCCATCCACACGCTCCGCCGGTTGCGCAAGCTCGGCGTACGGGTGGCGATCGACGATTTCGGGACGGGCTTGTCCGACCTGTCCCGGCTGTCAACCATGCCGGTTGACCTGCTCAAGCTCGATCGCTCGTTCATCACGCAACTGGAAACCAGCACCCGGGCCCGGGCCTTGCTGCGCGGCCTGATCGGAATGGCCAACGCGCTTGGCCTGCGAGCGGTGATCGAGGGTATCGAGAACCAGCAGCAGGCTCGGATCGTCGCGGCGATGGGCGGGCACGAGGGGCAGGGCTGGCTATGGGGGCAGCCGGCCGACAGCGATCAGTTCGCCCGCGACGGCCTGTCCCCGTTCAGCTGACCGGCTAGCTCCCCCAGCCAGGTCAGGCAGGTTCAGGCAGGTTCAGGCAGGTTCAGGCGCCTGGTCGGCGGCCATCGTGATGACCACGCCGAGGTCGCCGTAGGGGAACTTGCCCTTGCCCAGGTGACCGAGGGTGTTGAACAGCCGCGAGATCGGCACCATCACGCCGTATTTGGCCTTGATCTGGCGCTGGATTGCCTCGTGCTGCGGGCCCGAACCGACCAGCACCGCGGTGCCCGACACCGGCGAGCCGCCCGGCTTCGGACGACCGCGCTGGTCGCACGGCTGCAGGCTCACCTGCGGGTTGTTGCGCAACCGCTTCGCCTTACCGGACGCCGAGGACGTCCAAAATCCGACCTGGCCGCCGTCGAGCGGGGTGATCCAGGTGGCGGTGGCAACCGGGGTGCCGGATTTGCGATACGTCGTGACCGAAACGAATTTCTCATCGCCGAGGCTCATGGCCAGAGTCTAGGCGGCTGGCCAGGGCACCGGAACCGGCTCGCCGAGCCGGATATCGGCCGCGCTCGACTAAGGTGGATGCCGGTGCGCCGGGAAGCCTGGTCGGCAACAGTCCTTGTCAACCCCAGAGCCCAACACCTGATCCTCCCGGGAGCCCAGCATGGCCGACAGCTACTCCTACGGGCGGCTGCTGCTGCTGATCGGGGTCGTCGGTATCGTGGCGGTGCTGTCCAACCGGATCACCGCCCGGCTGCGGGTACCGGCACCGGCCCTGATGCTGGCCGCCGCCGCGATCGCGGTGCAACTGGTGCCGAGCCTGCACGCGCCGACCGAGCTGAGCGTCGATCACCTGGTGACGGTCGCGCTGATCCTCATCCTGTTCGACGGTGGCATGCACATCGGCTGGTCACGGTTCCGGCAGGCGGCCGGCTCGATCGCCATCGTCGGGGTGGCCGGGACGTTTCTCACCACCGCCGGCGCCGCGCTGTTCCTGCACCTCGCGGTCGGCCTGGACTGGTATCCGGCGCTGCTGGTGGCAACAGCGGTGGCACCGACCGATCCTGCCGTGGTGTTCGCGGTCCTCGGCCAGCGCCAGATCGGCGGCAACAGCGGCACGATCCTGGAAGGCGAGTCCGGTGCCAACGACCCGGTCGGGATCGCCCTGATGGCCAGCCTGCTCGCGGCCGGCGGGCTATCCGGCTCGGCGTTCGGTCAGGTGAGCGGCGAGTTCGTGCTGCAACTGGGGGTCGGCGGCCTGGTCGGGCTGGTCGGCGGGGCCGGCCTGCGCTGGTTCGTCCAGCGGGTTCAGCTGCCCAGCGAGGGGCTGTATCCGCTGCGCACGCTGGCTTGCGCGCTCGGCCTGTTCGGGATCGCCACCCTGGCCCACGGATCGGGGTTTCTTGCCGTTTTCGTCGCGGGAATCTCCATCGGCGACGCGCGCGCGCCGTACAAGCGTGAGATCGTGCTGTTCCACTCGGCCGCGTCCAGCCTCGGCGAGATCGTGGCCTTCGTGGTGCTCGGCCTGACCGTCCGGCTGTCGGACCTGAGCCGGGCCGATGTCTGGATACCCGGGTTGCTGCTGGCCCTGGTGCTGACGCTGGTGGTTCGCCCCCTGGTGGTCGGCGGTTGCCTGCTCGGGTCCGGCCTGAACCGTGGTGAACGCGGCTTCATCGTTTTTTCCGGGCTGAAGGGTGCGGTACCGATCCTGCTCGGCAGCTTCCTGCTCGGCGCACACCTGGCTAGTGCCGAGCGGCTGTACGGGATCGTGGTGATCGTGGTGGTGTTCTCGGTGGTCGTGCAGGGCAGCCTGCTGCCGACCGCGGCCCGGCTGCTTCGGGTACCGATGCGCACCGTCGAGCCGGAACCCTGGGCCCTTGGCGTCCGGTTGCGCGACGAGCCGGCCGGCGTCCACCGGCTCACCGTGCGGGCCGGCTCGAGCGCCGATGGCCGTTCGATCGGCGACCTGGACGAGCTGCCCGACGATGCCTGGGTCAGCTTCGTGGTGCGCGCCGGGCAACTGGTTGCGGTATCCGGCCAGACCGTGCTGCAGGCCGGCGACTACGTGCTGGTGCTGGCCGACCCGACCGCGGCCACCGAGCTGACCGCGCTGTTCGATTCCAGCAGCTGATCAGCTGCCCAGCGCCTCGATCAGCCGGGGCCGCAACTCGCTGGCCTGGATCACCGCGTCCACCGAGCCGACCTGCACCGCGCGCCGGATGCTGTGGATGCCATCGAACTCGGCGGCCACCTCACCGAGCACCTCGACCCGGACGGTGGCCCGCAGCTCGGCAAGCTCGGTCAGCAACTCAGCCCGCCGGCCGGCGCTGGCCGAGGCCGCGCTCTCCTCCAGCTCGCGCACCCGCTCGTCGCGAGCGGTCCGCCGATCCACCTCGCCGGCGAACACCACTGCCGCAGCCGGCGCGCCACCGATCACCGAGGCGAACGAGCCATCCACCGCCAGCACCGTCATGTTCTCGTTCAGCGCCTTGGAGAAGACCACGAATGCCCCGCCGTGATAACGCGAAACCACGCAGAAGACGATCTTGCCCTCGAAGTTGACGATGGCCCGGCCGATCTCGGCGCCGTATTCCAGCTGTAGGTTGCGCATCGAGTCCGGTGAGCCGTCGAAGCCGGACAGGTTGGCCAGCACCACCACCGGCCGGTTGCCGCTGGCGGCGTTGATGGCCCGTGCCGTTTTCTTCGACGAGCGCGGGAACAGGGTGCCGGCCGTCCAGGTATCCGGCCCGTCACTCGGCGGGAAGCCGCGCCGGGCGATCGGACGGGACTCGATCCCGATCAGGCAGACCGGACGTCCACCCAGGTGCGCGTCGAACACCACGGACGTCTCGGCCTCGGCCATGCCGGCCCAGCGCTCCAGCACCTCAAGGTCCTGATCGGACACTGCCCGCATCAATGCCCTGATATCGAAGGGCTTCTTGCGATCAGGGTTGGCGGTTGGCGAGAAGACATCGCCGACCGTGCGGAACTCGCTGTCGGCCAGCTGGTGCGGATAGCTGGTGACATCGCGATCGATCGGGTCCGCGCTGACCCCGCTGCGCGGCGCCGATTCCCCTGGCGCGATATAGCAATGGGTGTAGTGCTCGATCAGCAACTCGCAGGCCGCGGCCAGGTTCGGCACCCAGTACTGCGCCTGGCCGTTCGGGCCCATCACCCGGTCATAGCCACCGATGCCGAAGTTGTCCTCGGCCGACACGCCGCCGGAGAAGTCCAGCGACTGCTTGCCGGTCAGCACCATCGC
>JBDSAN010000240.1:0-4063 GCA_039922115.1 Jatrophihabitantaceae bacterium | reverse complement strand
CAGCCGGGCGCAGGGCGAGCAGGACGTCCCGGACCTGCTGTTCCCGCAGATGACCGATCCGCACCTGGCCCGCGATTGGGAACCGGAGTTTTTCGACTACCTGTTCGTCAGCTACACCAACGCGACCGCGTTCAGCCCAACCGATACTTTGCCGTTGTCCCGCTGGGTGAAACTGCTGTTCATGGCCCAGTCGGCGATCTCGCTGGTCACGGTGGCGCTGATCGCGGCCCGGGCAGTCAACATCTTGCCCGGGTCGTGATCAGCGGTTCGGTTCAGTGCTTGGCAGGCAGGAACGGGTAGTCGGTGTATCCCTCGGCGCCGCCGCCGTAGAAGGTGGCCTGGTTCGGCTCGTTGAGCTCAGCACCGTTCTGCCACCGTCGCACCAGGTCCGGGTTGGCCAGGATCGGCCGGCCGACCGCGACCAGGTCGGCCTGGCCGTCGTCCAGGATGGCCCGGGCTGATTCGAGCGAGCTGATCGAGGCGAAGCCGTCGTTGCCGATCACCGGTCCGCCGAATCGCGAACGCAGGTCACGGGTCAGCTCAGCACTCGGGTCGGCCAGGTAGGACAGGTAGGCGATACCCAGCGGCGCGATGCCATCCACCAGGATCCGGTAGGTCTCGCGCACGTCGGCCGGGTCGTCCTCGATCGCGCCCTGGATGTTGTGGGCCGGCGAAATCCGGATGCCCACCCGCTCCGGGCCGATCGCGGCAGCCACCGCGGTGACCACCTCGACGGCGAACCGGGCCCGGTTGCGCGGGCTGCCACCGTAGTTGTCGGTGCGCTGGTTGGACGACGGTGCCAGGAACTGGTGCACCAGGTAGCCGTTGGCGGCGTGGATCTCGACCCCGTCCACGCCTGCATCGACCGCTGACCGGGCCGCGTGCACGAACTCGCCGATCACCGAGGCGATCTCGCTGGTCGCCAGCTCGCGCGGGGTCGGGTAGTCCTGCTGGCCGGTCGCGGTGACGATCTGGCCGGGTGCGGCGATCGCGCTGGGCGCAACCACATCGGCGACGGCCTTGTTGTCCGGGTGGCCAATCCGGCCGGTGTGCATCAACTGGACGAAGATGTGCCCGCCGTTCTCATGCACGGCGTCAGCAACCGCTCGCCAGCCCTCGATCTGCTCCTCGGTGTGCAGGCCGGGCGTGTTCAGGTAACCCTGGCCGACCGCACTGGGCTGGGTGCCCTCGCTGATGATCAGCCCGGCGCTGGCCCGCTGGCCGTAGTACTGCGCGGCGATCTCTTGCGGCACCTGGCCGGCACCGGCCCGGTTGCGGGTCAGCGGGGCCATCACCAGCCGGTTGGCCAGGCTCAGCTTGCCGATCTCGATCGGCGAGAACAGATTGGTCATCGTGCGCTACCTCCGGATTGCCCTGTGAAACTAAGTCCGAAGGCTGGAAGTCCGGCCGGGGTGGGCGGGCTTCCCGGTTGTGAGAAGGGCCGCATCCGGTCCGGACGGGAATTCAGCGGCCGCCCTGCGCGGCCCAGTACTCGTTGAGCGCGCCCTGCAGTTTCGGCACGAAGATGAAGGCACCGAGCAGCGGAATGAAGGTCCAGAAGCCGGTCAGCCAGGACACCCGGTCAGCCATGCCAGCCCGCTGCCGCACCGCCTTGACATCGTTGCCGAGCAGGAACGGGGTGAGAAAGCCCAGGAAGATCGCGATGATCAGCGCCACCGGGCCACCAAGGCCGACCCCGCTGTGCTGCTTGATCTCGTTGTGCGTCTTGTAGACGTAGACCAGCCAGTAGATGCCGAGCGTGATGATGGAAAGCAGCACCACGTTGATGCCGCCGCGCTGCTTGCCGATCGGGCCGCCCGGCCGGGCGGGTTGGTTGCCGTAACTGGTCATTCGCTGATCCCCCTTGATCGAAGGGCCCCAGCCTGACACAGCGTAATTTTCGTGTAAAGCTCACCTCATGACACGACCGGCGAATGAGCTCGACCAGCTTGGCTACGTCCTGCGGGTGATCGGCACGATGCTGTCACTGGACCAGGTCAGCAGCCAGGTCGTCGAGTTGTACGGCCCGGCCGACGACCTGTCGTTGCGAACGCTGGCGAACCTGGCCGGTCAGTCGCCGGTGTAGTGGTGGCCGATCGCGGCCAGCCCCTTGTCCAGGGCGGCCAGGCCCTCGCGCAGCTCGTCCTCGCTGATCGTGCACGGCGGCACCACGTGCAGCCGGTGGTAGTTGGTGAACGGCAGCACCCCGTTCGCCTTGAGCGCGCCGACCAGTTCGGCCATCGCCGGTGAGGTCCCGCCGTAGGGCGCCAGCGGCTGCTTGGTGGCCCGGTCGGTGACCAGATCCAGCGCCCAGAACACCCCGACACCGCGGACGTCGCCGATGATCTTGTGCCGCTCGGCCAGCTCATGCAGGCCCGGTCCGAGCAACTGCTCGCCGATCCGGGCGGCGTTCTCGACGATGCCCTCCTCGGTCATCGCGGTCATGCTGGCGACCGCCGCGGCGCAGGCCAGCGGGTGGCCGGAGTAGGTCAGCCCGCCCGGGAACGGACGTTCGGCGAAGGTTGCGCAGATCTGCTCGGACACGATCACCCCGCCGAGCGGGACGTAGCCGGAGTTGACGCCCTTCGCGAAGGTCACCAGGTCCGGCTGCACGTCATAGAGCTGGAAGGCGAACCAGCTGCCGGTCCGTCCGAACCCGCACATCACCTCATCGGCGATGTAGATGATGCCGTACCGGTCGCACAGTTCTCGCACACCGGCCAGGTAGCCCGGTGGCGGTGGCATGATGCCGGCGGTGCCCGGAATGGTCTCCAGCACGATCGCGGCGATGGTGCCTGGCCCCTCGAACTGGATCACCTGCGCCAGGTGCTCCAGCGCGCGCTGGCATTCCTCGGCCTCGGTGGTGGAGTGGAACGGTGAGCGGTACAGGAACGGGCCGAAGAAGTGCACGGTGCCGTTGGTGCCCAGGTCGTTGGCCCAGCGCCGGGTGTCGCCGGTCATGTTGACCGCCAGCTGGGTGCCGCCGTGGTAGCTGCGATAGGTGGACAGCACCTTGTTGCGGCCGGTGTGCAATCGCGCCATCCGGACCGCGTACTCCAGCGCCTCGGCACCGGCATTGGTGAAGAACACCTTGCGCATGTTGTCCGGCGAGCGCTCGATGATCATCCGGGCGGCCTCGCCGCGGGCAGCGTTGGCGTGCTGCGGGGCGACCGTGCACAGCAGGTCGGCCTGGGCCTTGATCGCGGCAACCACCTTGGGGTGCTGGTGGCCGATATTGGTGTTCACCAGCTGGCAGCTGAGGTCCAGCAGCCGGTTGCCGTCCCCGTCGGTGACATAGCTGCCAGCGGCTGACGTGATCACCATCGGCTTGAGGGCCTGCTGCGCGCTCCAGGAGTGGAACACGTACTCGCGGTCGAGGCGGTAGGTATCTTCAGCAGTCATAACGGGTCCTGTCCGGTGCTGGCGCTATAGGTTGGCAACTGGTCGGCGTCCGCTTCGGGGATCGGTTCGCTGCCCCCGATCGTAGAACCGAGCAACAGCCAGCGCCGAGGAGGCCGCATGTACTACCAGCAATACCTCGATTCCGCCCGCCGGGTACGCGAGCTCGTCGTCCCGCTGGATGACGAGGTGCTGGACCGACTCACGCCGGCCTGCCCAGACTGGTCGGTACGTGACATCGTCGCGCACCTGTCCGGGGCTGCCGCCTCGTTCGGCACCGAATCCTTCGCCGGCGTCGGCACCGACCCGTGGACCCGCGATCATGTCGAGAGCCGGCGGGGCCTGGCGTTGCTCGAGGTGCTGGCTGAGCGCGAGGAGTGCGCGCCCCGCCTGCTCAGCCTGCCCGCCGATAGCCCCGGCTGGCTGCCGGTGGTGCACGACGCGCTGACCCACGAGGCCGACATCCGTGGCGCGATCGGCGCGCCACAACTACCGGCGGACGTGCTCGCGGCGGCGTTCGGGCTGATCGAGCGCACCTTGCCGCGCCAGCTCAGCCGGCTCGGCAACGTCGAGATTGTGGTCGACGGGCAGCCGATGCAGCTCGGCGACGGCGCCCCGGAACTGGTCGTCGATACCAGGATGTTCGAGTTCTGGCGTGGCTGGT
>JBDSAN010000239.1:0-5691 GCA_039922115.1 Jatrophihabitantaceae bacterium | reverse complement strand
AACTCGATCAGCTCGTCGGTGCTGATCACCGGCTGGGCGACCGGCGGCTCGACGCCCATCCGGTAGACGATCTCGCGCTCCTCAGCGGCGGTCGGGTACCCGACGTTGATCTTCATCAGGAACCGGTCGCGCTGGGCTTCAGGTAGCGGGTAGACGCCTTCGCTCTCGATCGGGTTCTGGGTGGCGAGCACCAGGAACGGGTTGGGCAGCGGGTAGCGCTTGCCACCGAGGGAAACCTGGCGCTCGGCCATCACTTCCAGCAGCGCGGACTGCACCTTGGCCGGCGCCCGGTTGATCTCATCGGCCAGCACGAAGTTGGCGAACACCGGGCCGAGCTCGGTGTCGAACTGCTCGGCACCGGGGCGGTAGATCCGGGTGCCGACGATGTCGGACGGGACCAGGTCCGGGGTGAACTGCAGCCTGGCGAAGCTACCGCTGACGGTGTGCGCGAGCGTCTCCACCGCGAGGGTCTTGGCCACTCCCGGGACGCCTTCGAGCAGGCAGTGGCCGCGCGCGAGCAGGCTGACCATCATCCGCTCGACCATTCGTTCCTGGCCGACGATGACCCGCTTGACCTCGAACATCGCGCGTTCGAGCGAGGTCGCGTCCGCGGCCGGGGTCGGGATGGGGCCGCGCTCGGTCATGTGTCTCCCTGTTGCCTGTGCACTGGCTGCCTGTTCACTATGTCCGCTTGGCGCTTTTCATCAATGCGGACTCGGTTTCAGCTGCAACGTTACCGAGCACGGCCGCTCACCGCCCGGACAGGGCAGCTATGGGTTGACTGTGCCGGGCCTGCTGCCGGGGACGTGCTCGCATCAGCCGCCGATCGCCGACATCGGACGGTCGGGCTGCCGGAACCCTGGCGCGGTGATGCCATGGCCGGCCGGCTTCGCCTTGACCGCGGTCGCGATCAGCTCACCGATCTCGGCATCGGAAGCCTCTGAACGCACCGCCGCGCGCAGGTCGGTTTCGGCATGTGCGAACAGGCAGGTGCGCAGCTGCCCGTCGGCGGTGAGTCGCAGCCGGTCGCAGTCGCGGCAGAACGGCCTGGTTACCGAGGCGATGATGCCGACCCGCGGCAGCTGCCCGGCCTCGACCACCCAGCCTGCCTGGCCAGGACCGGCGACCACTTCGAACTCCTCGGCCGGCGCGTGGCCGCGGTGCGGGATCGGGCGCAATTCGAAGGATTCGGCCAGCACCCCGAGTACCTCGTCGGCGGTCACCATGTCGGCCAGCGTCCACAGGTGGTCAGCGTCCAGCGGCATGTGTTCGATGAAGCGCATCCGGTAGCCGGACCGCAGCGCCCACTCCAGCAGCTGCGGTGCCTCGGTCAGGTTCTGATCGCGCATCAGCACAGCGTTGACCTTGATCGGTTCCAGGCCGGCGGCTCGCGCTGCAGCCAGCCCGGCCAGCACGTCCGGCAGCCGGTCCCGCCGGGTGAGCGCCTTGAACTTCTGCCGGTCCAGGGTGTCCAGCGAGACGTTGACCCGGGCCAGCCCGGCGGTGGCCAGCTCCTCGGCCTTGTCGGCCAGCGCCAGCGCGTTGGTGGTCAGTGACATTTCCGGCCGGGGCTGCAGGCCGGCCAGTCGCTTGATCAGACCGGCCACGCCGGCCCGGACCAGTGGCTCACCGCCGGTCAGCCGGATCGTCTGAACGCCCAGGCCGATGAAGATCGAAGCCAGCCGGACGATCTCGTCGTCGGACAGCACCGCCTGGCTGGCCAGCCAGTCCAGGCCCTCGGCCGGCATGCAGTAGGTGCAGCGCAACGAGCACTTGTCGGTCAGCGAGATCCGCAGGTCGCTGGCCTGCCGGCCGAACGCGTCCACCAGGGTCATCGGTCCAATGTAGTGGCGCGCGGCAGACCGGCCAGCCTGAATGTCAGCCGGCACCGGTCCGGACTCAGGTGAGCGGACGAGTCGCGCCGAAGTAGCCGTAGGAAACCTGGTCCCACGGCGTCACCCGAACCACGTCGCCGGAGTTCGGGGCCTGCACCACGTTGCCGCCGCCGATGTACATCGCGACGTGGTGGATGGCATCAGCGCCACCATCGGACCAGAACAGCAGGTCGCCGGGCATGAACTGGCCGGGCTGCGGGTGAAAGCTGCCCGCGTAATACTGCGAGGCCGCGAAGTGCGGCATCTGGGCGGCCGAATACCAGGCGAACATGGTCAGCCCCGAGCAGTCGAAGCCGAAGACGGTGTGGTCGTTCCAGCCGTCGGTGCCGGGCGAGTCCACGCCGTAGCTCGGGCCGAACCAGCCCCCGGCTGCCCAGGAGTAGCGGACGCCGAGCTGGCTGAGCGCCTTGTTGGCCGCCTGCTGTCCCTTGCTCGCGGTCCAGCCGCCACCACCGGACGGGCCGGGCGGGACGTAACCACCGCCGCCACCGGCTGACTGAACCGATCCGCTGGAGCTGTTGTTGGCCTGGTTGCGCGCGGCCGCGGCAGCGGCGGCCTCGGCGGCTCGTTGCCGGGCCAGTGCGGCCGCTCGTGCCTTGGCGGCCGCGATCGCGGCCTGCTGGCGCTGGTAGGCGACGTAGGTGGCCCGCTGGTTGTTGAGGGTGGCCAGCTGCAACTGAGCGGCAGCCAGCTGGGTCTGCCACAGCGTCTGCATCTGCTGCAGGTGCGCGGTCTGCTGTTGCTTGGCCGCATAGGCCCGCTGGGCTTCCTGCTGCGCGGCCAATGCCTGATCGGCCAGTCGCTGCTGGTTCTTCTCGGTCGTTCGGGCATTGGCATCGGCGTTCGACTTGGCAATGGTGGCCCGATCCAGAGCGCCCATCGCGTCGAGGTTGTGCGCGGAGATGTACTGCTGGTAGATGCCGGCCTGTAGCAGCGCGCTGGGATCGGAGGCGGTCAGCATGCCGATCGTGGTCGAGCCGACCGGCGGTGAGACGTAGCTGTCATGGACGTAGCTGGTCAGGTTCTGCCGCGCCTTGGTGATGGTGTGCTGCGCCGCGACCACGGCCGCCTTCGCCTGGGTGGCCGCGACCTTGGCGGCCTGCAGCTTCGACTCGGCCAGCGCGAACCGCTGCTCGGCAAGCTCGGCGCGGGCGGCCAACGATTGCTTCTCGGCCTGGGCCTGGGCTACCTGGGCCGAGAGCACGCCGACCAGGTGCGCGGTCAGCGACTTGGCGATCGAGGCCTGGGCCAGCTGGGAGTTGGTCGGGTTGGGCGGCGGCTTGGGGGCCGCCGCAACCGGCGCCACCGCCAGTCCGAATACGGTGGCCACGGCCACCGCGGCACCGATCCAGGCCCGCACCAACCGTGGCGTCAGCCGAGTTCGGGTCGTGAACGGTCGCTTAGCGCCGCTATCACCGCGTCGAGTAAGCACCGGGAAACTCCTCTGTTCTGCAGACGCCAGGCACAGACTGCCAGTTAAGTCTCATCAGCGCCACTGGTCACGCCAGTCACACAGGTTTCAGAGACCACACCGAAACCATCAGGTCGGTGTCACTATCGGTCATCAATCGATGCTTCTGAGTGAGTTCGACGCCCTCACTGACGGTGACCAGCGCCCCTTTGCCGACCACCGGCGCCAGCAACAGGAGCGGCGTGCGGCAAGATTGGCTAGGCCCTACCCGCCGGATTGCCCCGCCGGACCATTAGGAGATAAACGTGCCTGCCGGTCACCCGAACAGCTTCGATTCCGCCGATCAGCTTCGGGTAGGTGAGACCGATTACCGCTACTACCGGCTGGACAAGCTGGCCGGCAGCCAGAAGCTGCCCTACAGCCTGAAGGTGTTGCTGGAGAACCTGCTGCGCACCGAGGACGGCGCCAACGTCACCGCCGAGCAGATCCAGGCGGTGGCCAACTGGAACCCGCAGGCCGAGCCGAGCACCGAGATCCAGTTCAGCCCGGCCCGGGTGGTCATGCAGGACTTCACCGGGGTGCCGGCCGTGGTCGACCTGGCCACCATGCGCGAGGCGGTCGCCGAGCTCGGTGGCGACCCGAGCAAGATCAACCCGCTGGCCCCGGCCGAGCTGGTCATCGACCACTCGGTGATCGCCGACCTGTTCGGCGGCCCGGACGCCTTCGCCGGCAACGTCGAGCTCGAGTACGAGCGCAACCGCGAGCGCTACCAGTTCCTGCGGTGGGGCCAGACGGCCTTCGATGAGTTCAAGGTGGTGCCGCCAGGCACTGGCATCGTCCATCAGGTCAACATCGAGCACCTTGCCCGGGTCGTGTTCGCGCGCTCAGTCGCGGTGGACGGCGAAGAAGTCCTGACCGCCTACCCCGACACCGTGGTCGGCACCGACTCGCACACCACCATGGTCAACGGCCTCGGCGTGGTCGGCTGGGGCGTCGGCGGGATCGAGGCCGAGGCGGCGATGCTCGGCCAGCCGGTCTCGATGCTGATCCCCCGGGTGGTCGGCTTCAGGCTGACCGGCGAGCTGACCGAGGGCGTCACCGCCACCGACCTCGTGCTCACCATCACCGAGATGCTGCGCGAGCACGGCGCGGTCGGCAAGTTCGTCGAGTTCTATGGCACCGGGGTCTCGGCGATCCCGCTGGCCAACCGGGCCACCATCGGCAACATGAGCCCGGAATATGGTTCCACCATCGCGGTATTCCCGATCGATGACGAGACCCTGCGCTACCTCAAGCTAACCGGCCGGGACGCCCACCAGCTGGCATTGGTCGAGAGCTATGCCCGGGCCCAGGGGCTGTGGCACGACCCGTCGGCCGAGGCGGAGTACTCCGAATACCTCGAACTGGACGTCTCCACCGTCGTCCCGTCGCTGGCCGGCCCGAAGCGTCCACAGGACCGGGTAGCGCTCAGCGAGGCCAAGTCCTCGTTCCGCGACGCGCTCGGCGCCTATGTGGATTCTACTGATGTAACCGGCAAGAACGGCTACGACGAGGCAGTCGACGAGTCCTTCCCGGCCAGCGACTCCCCCAGCCACGCCGAGGCCGGCCACGAGGCCGCGCCGGGTCAGCTGCTGTCCTGCGCGCCGCGTGACGGCGGCCGGCCGAGCACGCCGACCCCGGTCCGGCTGGCCGATGGCACCGAGTTCGAGCTCGACCACGGTGCGGTCACCATCGCTGCCATCACCTCCTGCACCAACACGTCCAACCCGTCGGTGATGATCGGTGCTGCGCTGGTTGCCAAGAAGGCGGTCGAGAAGGGATTGACCCGCAAACCATGGGTCAAGACCACCCTGGCGCCGGGCTCGAAGGTGGTCAGCGACTACTACGAGCGGGCCGGGCTCACCCCGTACCTGGACAAGCTCGGCTTCAACCTGGTCGGCTACGGCTGCACCACCTGCATCGGCAACTCCGGACCGCTGATCGCCGAGGTCAGCGATGCGGTCAACGCCGCGGACCTGGCAGTCACCGCGGTGCTGTCGGGCAACCGGAACTTCGAGGGCCGGATCAACCCGGATATCAAGATGAACTACCTCGCCTCGCCGCCGCTGGTGGTCGCCTACGCGCTGGCCGGTTCGATGGACGTCGACCTGCTCACCGAGCCGCTGGGCGTTGGTACCGATGGCGCCGAGGTGTTCCTGAAAGACATCTGGCCGACCACCGCCGAGATCGAAGAGGTGGTCGCGTCCTGCATCACCAGTGAGATGTTCACCAACGACTACGCCGACGTCTTCGCCGGTGACGAGCGCTGGCAGTCGCTGCCCACCCCCGAAGGCCGGACCTTCACCTGGGAACCGGAGTCGACGTACGTGCGTCGACCGCCGTTTC
>JBDSAN010000238.1:0-12564 GCA_039922115.1 Jatrophihabitantaceae bacterium | reverse complement strand
GGCCGGCCGTCCGGCTGCTGGCCTGCCGGCAGGCCTGATGACGGGGTGCTCACGTGTGCAACGTTACCCGGAACGTCCCGGAAACTACGCCCAAAGCTGTCCCTCCAGACGCTCCGCCGCCTGCTGCAGCGAACCGGCTACGCAACCGGCTACGCCCAAAGCTGTCCCTCCAGACGCTCCGCCGCCTGCTGCAGCGAACCGGCGTAAGCACCGGTGGACAAGTACTTCCAGCCGCCATCGCAGACCGTGAACACGACATCGGCCCGCTCGCCGGCCTTTACCGCCCGGTCGGCCACGCCGAGCGCGGCGTGCAGGATCGCCCCGGTCGAGATGCCGGCGAAGATGCCTTCGGACTCGATCAGGTCCCGGGTCCGGCGCAGCGCGTCGTAGGAGGTCACTGAGAACCGCGAGCTCAGCACCGAATCGTCATACAGTTCCGGTACGAACCCCTCGTCGATGTTGCGCAGGCCGTAGACCAGCTCGCCGTAGCGCGGCTCGGCAGCGATCACCTGGACGCCGGGCACCTTCTCGCGCAGGTAGCGGCCGGCTCCCATCAGGGTGCCGGTGGTGCCCAGGCCGGCCACGAAGTGGGTAATCGAGGGCAGGTCGGCCAGGATCTCCGGGCCGGTTGCCTCGTAGTGGGCCAGCGCGTTGGCCGGGTTGCCGTACTGGTAGAGCATCACCCAGTCCGGGTTCTCAGCGGCCAGCTTCTTGGCCATCGCGACCGCCTGGTTGGACCCGCCGGCAGCCGGTGAGGAGATGATCCGGGCGCCGAACATCTCCAGCAGCTGGCGGCGCTCGGTGGAGGTGTTTTCCGGCATCACGCAGACGATGCCGTAACCCTTGAGCTTGGCGATCATCGCCAGCGAGATCCCGGTGTTGCCCGAGGTCGGTTCCAGGATGGTGCAACCCGGGGTCAGCCGGCCGTCAGCCTCGGCGGCCGAGATCATCGCCAGCGCCGCCCGATCCTTGATCGAGCCGGTCGGGTTGCGATCCTCCAGCTTGGCCCACAGCCGGACGGCCGGTTCGCCTTCGTCACCGCTCCAGCGCGGGGACAGCCGCGGCAGGCCGACCAGTGGGGTGCCGCCGACCGCCTCGATCAGCGAGTCGTAGCGGGCCATCTCAGCTCAGCCGCCGGCGATCTCGAAATGCGCGCTGCCGCCCGCGACCGCAGGCAGGATGGTTACCGCGTCCCCGTCGGACAGCGCGGTGTCCAGCGAGCCGGTGAACCGGACGTCCTCATCGTTGACGTAGACATTGACGAAGCGGTGCAGCGCGCCGTCGTCGGTGATCAACCGGTCCCGCAGCCCGGCGTGCCGGGTCTCCAGGTCCTCGAACAGTGCAGACAGGGTGGCCCCGTCGCCCGGAACCGACTTCTCGCCATCGGTGTAGCTGCGCAGGATGGTGGGGATCTTGACCTGGACGGTCATCTTCGCGGACTCCTTATACAGAAGGTGAGCGTGCTTCGGGTGGTGTGTGGGCCAGCAGGTGCAACGCTGATCGGGGACCGAATATGTCCGCCAGCGCACGATCGGGCAACCTCAGCGACAGTCGTAACAGACCACCGCGACGGTGTGCCCGAGCAGCACCCGCCGAATCGCCAGCTCGAACCGGCTGGTCACGGCCCGGCCTGCAGGTCGATCGGTTCCTCGGTCACCACGCCGTCGACGATCCGGAACGAGCGGATCTGCTCGGTGTCCGGGTCGGCGGTGGAGACCAGCAGGTAGTGCGCGGCCGGTTCCTGGGCGCGGGCGATGTCGGTGCGCGACGGGTAGGCCTCGGTCGCGGTGTGCGAGTGGTAGATGATGACCGGCTCCTCGTCGGCAGCATCCATCGCCTGCCAGGCTCGCAGCTGCTGCATCGAGTCGAACTCGTAGAAGGTCGGTGAGGCGGCCGCGTTGAGCATCTCGACGATCCGCACCGGCTGGTCCGAGCCGGCCGGGCCGGCTACCAGGCCGCAGGCCTCGTTCGGGTGGTCGCGCCGGGCGTGCGCGACGATCGCGTCGCGGATCTCGATCGGCAGTCTCAGCACCCGTCCACAATATCGGGCCGAACCGGCCGGCGCGGCAGCAGTGTTGCCCGCCCGGTCAGCCCATCAGCTCGGCAACCAGCAGGTCCTGCACCGCGCTCAGCCAGTGGTAGATCGCCACCGCCGGCTCGGCCGGGTTCAGCTCTACGGTCTCGGTCACCCCGAGCCGGGTGCCAAGGGCCAGCCGCAGGTCGTTGAGCACCCGCAGCCAGCGGTCGGCGGCTTCAGCGTCCAGGCTGATCCGGCCGGCACCCGGTGGCAACTCGGCCCGGCATTGCTGCAACCGCCCGGTCCGGCTGGCATGCAGGTCGGCCAGGACCAGCTCGCGGTACTCGGCCGAGGCGGCCTCGTCGTCGGAATAGCCGTCCGGGTAGAGCCGCTGCACCACCGGATCGGCATGGTCGGGCTCGGCCAGCAGCACCGAGAAGTCATCCAGCAACCCGGCCAGCAGGCTCGATTCGGCCTCGGCCAGTTCCACCCGAAGCAGGTCGGCCTTGCGGCGGACGTTCACGAGTCGTGCTGGATGGTCGCCCACAGGCCGTAGCCGTGCAGGGTGGCGGTGTCGCCTTCCATCCGCTCCCGGGGCCCGGACGAGACCACCGCCTTGCCCTTGTGGTGGACGTCCAGCATCAGCTTGGTCGCCTTGTCCTTCGGGTAGCCGAACACCTTCATCAGCACGTGGGTGACGTAGGACATCAGGTTGACCGGATCGTTCCAGACGATGGTCACCCACGGCCGGTCGGCTTCGGCCAGTTCATCGCCCTGCTGGCTGGCCTCCTGTTGCGGCAGGACGGCCGGCATGGTCTGGGTTGCCATCCGTCCATGGTGGCACGAGCACAGCCACGGCGATCGGCCTGACCGGACGGACCGGCGCGGCTCACCGGGTCTGGAAGGATCAGCGACCATGCAAGCCGAGTCGCTCGCCCTGTTCACCGATCAGTACGAACTCACCATGCTCAGTGCGGCGCTGGCCGACCGGACGGCCGAGCGCCGCTGCAGCTTCGAGGTGTTCAGCCGCCGGCTGCCGGACAGCCGGCGGTTCGGCGTGGTGGCAGGCATCGGGCGGTTGCTGCCGGCCATCGCCGAGTTCCGGTTCTCGGCCGAGGACCTGGACCGGTTGCAGGCCGACCGGGTGATCGACGCGCGCTGCGCGCGGTTCCTGGCCGGTTACCGGTTCAGCGGCGATATCGACGGCTATGCCGAGGGCGAGCCATACTTTCCGCAGTCACCGATCCTCACTGTGACGGCCAGCTTCGCCGAGGCGGTGGTGCTGGAGACCCTGGTGCTGTCGGTGCTCAACCATGATTCGGCGATCGCGGCCGCGGCGGCCCGAATGGTGATCGCGGCCGGTGACCGGCCGTTGATCGAGATGGGCTCGCGGCGCACGCACGAATCGGCTGCGGTCGCCGCCGCTCGGGCTGCCTATCTGGTCGGCTTCGCGGCCACCTCGAACCTGGCCGCCGGAGCCCGCTACCGGGTGCCCACCGCAGGCACCGCGGCGCACGCGTTCACGCTGGTGCACGATTCCGAACGGGCCGCGTTCAGCAGCCAGCTCGCCCAGCTGGGCACCGGCACCACGCTGCTGGTGGACACCTTCGACACCCGGGCCGGGATTGCCACGGCGATCGAGGTTGCCGGGCCGGCGCTCGGCGCGGTGCGGATCGATTCCGGTGACCTGGCTGTGCTGGCCCGGCAGGCCCGCGAGCAGCTGGATTCACTCGGCGCCCGGCAGACCCGGATCGTGGTGAGCGGTGACCTGGACGAGTTCTCGATTGCCGGCCTGGCCGCGGCCCCGGTGGACGTCTACGGGGTCGGCACCTCGGTGGTGGTGGGTTCTGGGGTGCCTACCGCCGGGCTGGTCTACAAGCTGGTCGAGGTGGACGGCCGGCCGGTGGCCAAGCGCAGCGAGCACAAGACCAGCATCGGTGGCCGCAAGCAGGGCTATCGCCGGCACCGGGCATCCGGCACCGCGACCGATGAATTGATCGTGCGCGATGCAACCGGCTTCGAGCCGTTGCCGTCCGATCGGCTGCTATCAATTCCCTTGGTACGCAAGGGCAAACCGGTTCACGAACCCGACCTTGCGACAGCCCGCCAGCATCACCGAGCCGCCGTGGTGGCGCTGCCCTGGGAGGCGCTGAAGCTGTCCCGGGGCGAGCCGGGACTGCCGGTCAGCACGCGCTAGCTGGCTCAGCCGTTGCCGGGGTCGGTGTCGCGGTGCCCCTCGCGGCTGCCGTCGCCGCCGACCGTAGCCGCACCGGCGGCATGCACCAGCTTGTGCTTCTTGTCCGCGTGCGCCTCAAGCTCCAGCCGTTCGAGCAGGTGCGGGTAATGCGCCTCGAAGGCCGGCCGCTCGGAGCGGATCCGAGGCATCGAGGTGAAGTTGTGCCGTGGCGGCGGGCACGAGGTGGCCCATTCCAGCGAGTTGCCGTGGCCCCAAGGGTCATCGGCGGTCGCCACCTCGCCGAACCGGTAGGAGTGGTAGACGTTGTACAGGAACGGCAGCATCGAAGCGCCCAGGATGAACGATCCGATGGTCGAGATGGTGTTCAAGGTAGTGAAGCCGTCGCCGGGCAGGTAGTCGGCGTAGCGGCGGGGCATCCCCTCAGCGCCCAGCCAGTGCTGGACCAGGAACGTGGTGTGGAAGCCGAGGAAGGTCAGCCAGAAGTGCAGCTTGCCCATCCGCTCGTTCATGTAGCGGCCGGTGAACTTCGGGAACCAGAAGTACACCCCGGCGTAGGCGGCGAACACGATGGTGCCGAACAGCACGTAGTGGAAGTGCGCGACCACGAAGTAGGAGTCCGAGACCTGGAAGTCGATCGGCGGCGAGGCCAGCACCACCCCGGTCAGCCCACCGAACAGGAAGGTGACCAGGAAGCCGATCGAGAACAGCATCGGGGTCTCGAAGGTGATCGAGCCCTTCCACAGGGTGCCGATCCAGTTGAAGAACTTCAGCCCGGTCGGCACCGCGATCAGGAACGACAGGAAGGAGAAGAACGGCAGCAGCACCGCCCCGGTGGCGAACATGTGGTGGGCCCACACCGTCAGCGACAGCGCGCCGATGGACAGCGTGGCCAGCACCAGGCCCTTGTAACCGAACAGCGGCTTGCGGGCGAACACCGGGAAGATCTCGGACACGATGCCGAAGAACGGCAGCGCCAGGATGTAGACCTCAGGATGGCCAAAGAACCAGAACAGGTGCTGCCACAGGATCGCGCCACCGTTCTGGCTGGCATAGACCTGCGCGCCCAGATGCCTGTCGACGTAGAGCACCAGCAGCGCCGAGGTCAGGATCGGGAAGGCCAGCAGGATCAGCAGCGAGGTGACCAGGATGTTCCAGCAGAAGATCGGCATCCGGAACATGGTCATGCCCGGGGCGCGCAGGGTGAGCACGGTGGTCACCATGTTCACGCCACCGAGGATGGTGCCCAGGCCCGAGATGGCCAGCCCGATGATCCACATGTCGGTGCCGGTCGAGGGCGAGTTGATCGCGTCGTTGAGCGGCAGGTAGAACGTCCAGCCGCCGTCGGCCGCGCCGCCCGGGGTAGCGAAACCCAGGACGGTAAAGGTCGCGCCGAACAGGTAGAGCCAGTAGGAGAAGGCGTTCAGCCTGGGAAAGGCGACGTCGGGCGAGCCGATCTGCAGCGGCAGCACCAGGTTGGCGAAGGCGAACACGCTGGGCGTGGCAAAGAACAGCAGCATGATCGTGCCGTGCATGGTGAACAGCTGGTTGTACTGCTCGGGCGAGAGAAACTGCATGCCGGGACGGGCCAGCTCGGCGCGCATGATCAGCGCCATCACGCCACCGAGCATGAAGAAGATGAAGGACGTGACCAGATACATCCGGCCGATCAGCTTGTGATCGGTGGTGCGCAGCACCTGCAGGAACATCGAGCCCTTGGATACCGGCGCGGCCGGGAAGGGCCGGGTCACGATCGGGGTCGGCTCGATGCTGCCGAGGTCGGTCGTGTCTCCGGGCCGTGCAGTCGTGGTCAAGCCAGCCTCCGCCAGATCAGACGAACTCTCAGATCCCGCCTACCGCGCCTGGCAGAGGCCAGGCGACAGGATCCGCTCCCAGCAGAATAGCCACCGCGCCGGTCAGCGGGCGCACCGACCCGGCTTCGGCATATTCAGCCTCGGCCGGCGGTTATCCAGCCATGCCGATCACCGAGTCCGACCGTCGCCTTATCGACCTGATCGCCGGCCGCAATGCCGGCGTACTGGCCACCATCAAGCGTGACGGACGTCCGCAGCTGTCCAATATCAACTATCACTACTACCCGGCCGGCGACGGCGGGCTGGGCGTGATCAAGGTGTCGATCACCGCGGATCGTGCCAAATATCGCAACGTGTTGCGGGACGGCCGGGTCAGCCTGCACGTCTCCGCACCGGATTTCTGGTCCTACGCGGTCGCCGAAGCCGACGCCGAGCTGTCCGCGGTGGCTGCCGATCCGGCCGATGCTGCCGTCGCCGAGCTGGTCGAGCTGTTCCGCGACGTGCAGGGCGAGCACTCGGACTGGGACGACTACCGCCGGGCGATGGTGGCCGACCGGCGAGTGGTGCTGCGACTGCCGATCAACCGGGTCTACGGGATGCCACCGGCATAGGCTGTCGGACATGGCACTCAAGATCGGGTACAAGGCATCGGCCGAGCAATTCGGCCCCCGGCAACTGCTGGACTACGCGGTGCAGGCCGAGGAATTGGGCCTGGACAGCGTGAGCGTCTCCGACCACTTTCAGCCCTGGCAGCACGATGGTGGGCACGCCCCGTTCTCGCTGGCCTGGCTGGCCGCGGTGGGCGAGCGCACCTCGCGGGTTCAGCTCGGCACCAGCGTGATGACGCCGACCTTCCGGTACAACCCGGCGGTGGTCGCCCAGGCCTTCGGCACCCTGGGCTGCCTATACCCGGATCGGATCATGATCGGCATCGGCACCGGCGAGGCACTCAACGAGGTCGCGGTGGCCAGGCTGGAATGGCCTGATTTCAAAGAGCGATTCGCCCGGCTGAGGGAAGCCGTCGAGCTGATGCGCCAGCTATGGTCCGGGGAACGCGTCACCTTCGACGGGCAGTATTACCAGACAACTGACGCCACGGTCTATGACCGGCCTGAGCATCCGATTCCGGTCTATATCGCAGCTGGTGGACCGCTGGTGGCCAAGTACGCCGGCCGGGTCGGCGACGGCTTCATCTGCACCTCGGGCAAGGGCGCCAAGTTGTACGAGGACAAGCTGATGCCCGCCGTCGATGAGGGCTTGGCCGCTTCGGGCCGGGACCGTTCGCAGCTGGACCGGATGATCGAGATCAAGCTGTCCTTCGACCCCGACCGCGACCAGGCCCGGGAGAACACCCGGTTCTGGGCCCCGCTGTCGCTGACCCCCGAGCAGAAGCACGGCCTGCACGACCCGATCGAGATGCAGGCTGCTGGGGCAGCCTTACCGATCGAGCAGATCGCTAGCCGGTGGATCGTCACCAATGACCCGGCCGAGGCCGTCGAGGCGATCAAGCCCTATCTCGACTACGGCTTCAACCACCTGGTCTTTCACGCCCCGGGCCATGACCAGTCACGCTTCCTGACGTCCTTCACCGGGCAGGTCGTCCCGCTGCTGCGCGAGCTCTGACGGCGGTAGCCTGCGCGCATGGTTACAGGCGAGGGCCAGCTACAGCTGCGAGCGGTGCTTGAGCCGCGTGGGCCGGCTGGCGCGATCGTACTTACCGATGAGCAGGTAGCGAGCCTAGGCGGCACGAAGACACCGCCGGTTCAGGCAACGGTCAACGGCGTCACGGTGGCCGCGCGGGTTGGCCGGATGGGTGGTGAGAACCTGCTCGGCTTCAGCAAGAAGTTGCGCGCAGAACTCGGCGTCGAGATCGGTCAGACGGTCGACGTCACGATTGCGCGCGATGAGCAGCCGAGGGCGGTCGAACTCCCCCGGGCATTGGCCGAGGCGCTGACCGCGGACGCTGCGGCCAAGGCAGCTTTCGATGTGCTGGCGCCCTCACACCGCAAGGAGTTCGCGCGCTGGGTCGATGAGGCCAAGCGGGAGCAGACCACGCTGTCACGCGTCGAGCAAACCCTGCAGATGCTGCGCGAGGGCCGTACCCGCTGACCAAAC
This sequence comes from Jatrophihabitantaceae bacterium, assembly GCA_039922115.1. Classification (GTDB taxonomy): domain Bacteria; phylum Actinomycetota; class Actinomycetes; order Mycobacteriales; family Jatrophihabitantaceae; genus Jatrophihabitans_A. Next base: position 4,424 of record JBDSAN010000238.1, on the reverse strand, counting down.
CACGATCGGGTCTGGCGATCGGACAGCCGTCGAAGTGCGCTTTGCGCTCGATGAGAACGCGCATCACCACCAGTAGTTGTCCTGTGCGGTGTATGGCTGCTCAAGTGCTGCTGTCTCGTCCGAGGTGAGCGTGAGATCCAGGGCCGACACCGCGTCCTGCAAGTGATTGGGCTTGGTCGCGCCGATGATCGGACAGCACACCACCGGCTTGGACAGCACCCAGGCGAGGGCGATCTGCGCCATCGGGACGCCCCGCGCGTCAGCGATCGTGTGGATGGCGTCCACGATTGGCTGGTCGACCGGCCGGTCGAAGGAATTTGCGACCGCGTCTGTGGCCGATCTCGCTGTGGCCGTACCCCAGGGCCTTGTCGCTCGCCCCTTGGCCAGCGGCGAATAGGGAGTGAGCCCGACGCCCTGGTCGAGGCACAGCGGGATCATGTCGCGTTCCTCCTCGCGCTTGAGGACGTTGTATTGATCCTGCATCGCCGAAAACGTCGTCAAACCGTTCAACTCAGCGGCCCGCTGTAGCTTGGCGAACTGCCACGTCCACATCGATGAGGCGCCCAGGTAGCGCACCTTTCCTGCTTTCACCACGTCGTGCAGGGCTTGCATCGTCTCTTCGGCCGGCGCCTGGTCATCGAAGCGGTGCGTGTAATAGACGTCGATGTAGTCGGTGCCCAGCCTGCGCAGCGACTCATCCAGCTGCTCAAGGATCGCCTTGCGGGACAAGCCACTTCCGCCCGGCCCGTCGTGCATCTTGCCGTAGACCTTCGTCGCCAGCACGATGTCCTCGCGGCGGGAGAACCTTTCGATGGCCCTTCCCACGAACTCCTCCGATGTGCCGCCCTGGTAGGTGTTCGCGGTGTCCCAGAAGGTGACGCCCATCTCGACCGCCTGCCGGAAGAACGGCGCGGATGCGTCCTCATCCAGTGTCCATTGATGCATCCCCGACGCGGCTCGCCCGTAACTCATGCAGCCCAAGCCGAGACGGCTGACCCGCAGACCCGAACTACCCAAACGCGTGTACTGCATCTCGGCAACCCTCCGCGCTGCTAGCTCCCTCGACCCCGCCGGGCAAACCCGCAATCCGGCACGAGCCTCGACATTGCGCTCTACACGCAGAGTAGGTCACCGCTCAGTCGTGGTCGCCTCCGGCCGACTACGGGTCCGCAGGTGAAACGCGTCTGCGGCACCGATTGTGCGGACTGGCCGGCCCGGTCGGTAGCGTTCGGGTCGTGCCTGACGTCGCGATTGCCGCTCCCAATGAGAGCGCTGCTGAGGCCGGTGAGCGGGCGGCTCGCGCTGGGGGCAATGCCGTCGATGCCGCGCTCGCGGCCGCGCTGGTCACGATGGTCACCGAGGTCGGCATCGTGTCGCTGAGTTCAGGCGGCTTCGTGACGGTGCAGCCGCAGGCCGGCCCGGCCTACACCGTGGACGGCTGGATGGACGTGCCCGGACGCGACGGCGTGCCGCCGGGCAACAGCTGGGACATCGCCACCCAGTACGGCGGCGGTCTGGAGATCACGATCGGTCCAGGTTCGGTCGCGGTGCATGGTGCGCTCGCGAGCTTCGGTACGGCGCATCGCCGTGACGGCCGGCTGCCCTGGGCCGAGATCGTCGCGCCCGCGATCCACGTCGCGAGTTCCGGCTTCGCGCTTGGCTCGGCATCGCGGTTCTACCTCGACTATGTGCACGATGACCTCTTCGGCTGGGATCCGGGCAGCCGGGCAGCGCTGCACGATGAGGCCGGCGCGCTGATCACCGGGCCGATCCGGTTACCGGACCTGGTGCGGTCGTTGCGCGTGATCGCCGATGAGGGCCCGAACGCGATGCACACCGGCGAACTGGCGCGGCTGATCAGTGCCGACGTCACCGCCCGCGGCGGCTTGTTGTCGATGGCCGACCTTGCCGAGTACCGCCCGATGGTGCGTCCGGCGCTGCCGGTGCGGCTGGGCGGCTGGGAGCTGGCAACGGTGCCGGCTCCGTCCGTCGGTGGCGTCTGCCTCGCGGCCATGCTTCGCCTGCTTGCGGAAAACCCGCACCGGCACTGGGACGATGCTGCCCGCGCCTGGCTCGTCCGCGTCCAGCGTGCCGTGCTCGGGCATCGTCTGAACGTCCTGGACGCGAGCACCGACCTCGCCGAGGACGCCCGCAGGTTCCTTGAGCTGATCGATGATGACCCCGGATCGGTGCTCGAATCCGGCTCCACCGCGCACGTTTCGGCCGTCGACAGCGACGGTGTGGCGTGCTCGGTGACCGTCTCCAGTGGCTATGGCTCCGGCATGATCGCCGAGGGCACCGGGATCTGGCTCAACAACTGCCTCGGCGAGCACGAGCTCAACCCGGCCCGACGCAACGACCGGCCGGCTGGCTCGCGACTGCTGTCCAACATGGCACCGACCGTGGCCCGCCATCGCGACGGCGCAACTCTCGCAGTTGGCTCGCCCGGCGCTGACCGGATCACGACCGCGATCAGCCAGGTGTTGTCGGGCTATTTCAGCGGTCAGCTGTCCTTGAGCGAGGCCGTCCGCCACCCGCGAGTGCACGTCCATCGCGCGGGCCGCAGCGATGAGCAGATCAAGATCGAGACCGATCTTTCGATGTACTTCGGCGGGGTCGGCGTCGCCCTCGTTGGACCCGACGGCGAGCTGGACGCGGTAGCCGATCCACGCAGAGATGGTGCCACCCGCATCGTGCGGCACTGACCCACGGACGCACGGATTCACTTGCCGGGAGCCCGCGTAGGCAACGACGGGTTAGCGGTTGCGGTGGTTGCCTGTCACTGCGAACCAGCGGCTACCAGGACTGCGGTGATCGGTTCGAGCTCGGCCACCAATTCATCGATTTCATCAGGCGAAAGTGCATCGTACGGCGGCGCGGCGAGCTCATCGGTCAGCTGCTCGACGCGCCGCGTCAACTCCCGACCGGCCTCGGTGAGCCGGCCGTCGAGGTCGACCAGCCCGCGCTCACGCAAGCCGTTCATGACCGCGGCCAGCCGCTGCTTCGGCAGGTGGTTAATACGCCCGAACGACTCCGCCGGATAGATCCCTTGTGCCAGCGCCGACAGCACATGCGCCTCAGTGCCGCCGATGCGCGCGCCGATCAGAGCAGCAACGTGCCCGTCGCCGCGATGCTCACGCAGCATGGTCGCCGAATGCCACAACCGGGCGACCGGATCGGTTGGCACCGGAAGGCTGCGCATGCCGGCGAACATCACCCGACCTTCAGTGGGCGCACTCAGCGCGGCTTTGGTGATCAGGTCGGCCGCACGCACCAAACCCGCGGAGCAAGCCTGTTCGTCGCCGAGTATCCGCCGAACCGAAGCCGCGCTGCCCCGCTCTCGCGCGGCGATGGACGCCTCGGGCGGGATCGTCTGCCACGCGCTGGGGATGTGCCGAGCGGCCTCGCCGTCGGCGAAGCTGTAGAAGGCGGCGTGCACGACCTGTGCCGGCACCCGCCCGAGCGGCGCGGCGCGGCTGGCGAAGTAGCCGTCCCAGTACGTCGGATGACCCAGCGCGGCGAGTTCCTCGTTGCACTCATCGGCGAAGTACGTGACCAGGCAGATCGGTTCCAGCAGCTCGTAAAAACGACGGGCGGTCGGCCCGGTGCCCGGCATCGTGTCGGGCTGAGTCGCTAGCGTCATGCTCGATTCCTTAACGATGGCACCGCCCCTGATGGGCGGCCTCATCCTTACTACGAACCGGACATCCCCGATCCGACACCGGCTGCCAGAATTCGAATCGATCCCTGTGCGCTAAGCGCACAGGGATCGCAGAATCTGCACGAGCCAGGACGGATCGAGGCAGCAGGTTGCCCGGCCGACAGCAAGCTCGCAGCGGACGACGCCTGGGTCATCGGTTGGCATCGGCTTGGGCCAGGTCCAGATCTGGTCGTTGTCGGCCAGGTGGCGAGCATTGGCGATGAAGCGCTGCTCGGGCACGTTGAAGAGCAGATGCATCATCGGCGTATGCGGCGGATCGGGGACCACCCGCACTCCCTCGACGTCGGCGAGAGCGGCCGCGATGGCCCGTGCGTGAGCCAGCCGGGCCGGCATTTCGGCCAGCCGCTGCGGTAGCGCGTTCAGCGCCGACGCCGCGGACGGCCACATGGCGAACAAGGTGCCGCCCAAACGCTGCCGCCAGTCCCGGACTTGATCGATCACCCGTTGCGGCCCGGCGACGCAGCAGCCCGGCAGCGCGCCGATCCCCTTATAGAACGAGACATACGCCGTGTCGAACAAGCTGGCGATCTCGCCTACCGGACGGTCATAGCCGGCGCTGGCTTCCCACAGCCGCGCTCCGTCGAGATGGGCCGCGGCACCTCGCTCGCGGGCCCAGCCGATCTGATCGACCAGGTCGTCCCAAGCTGGCAACTGGCCGCCGATATCACGCTGCGGCAATTCCCACAGCACGGCGGCCAGCGGC
>JBDSAN010000237.1:0-4579 GCA_039922115.1 Jatrophihabitantaceae bacterium | reverse complement strand
GACCGCCGGGACGGCCAGGCGCACCGCCGGGACGGCCAGGACCACCGGGTCGCGGCGGCATCATGCCGGGGTTCGGACGGGGCGGCATCATGCCGGGGTTCGGACGCGGTCCACCGGGACCTGCGCTACCACCGGGACGCGGGCCACCCGGACGCGGCGCTTGGCCGCCGCCCGGTGCTGGCTGCCGGGGTGCGGACGGGCGGGCCGCGGACTGGCCGCCGCCGACACCGAACGGGTTGTTGGCCACTCGCGGCGCACCGGGACGGGGCGCGCCCGGACGCGGCGCGGCCGGGGCCGGCCGGGCGCCGGTGTCCTCAGCGGGCGGGGCAGCCGCAGCCGGGGTGGCCGGCGCTGCCGAGGCAGCCGGCGCGATCGGGGTCGCGGCAGGGCTCGGAGCCGGCGGGGTGGCCGGAGCCGGGGTCGGAGCTGGCGCGACCGGGCTGGGTGCCGGGGTGACCGACGGGGCGGGCGCGGCGGCGGCCGGGACCGCCTCGGCGGGCTTGGCAGCGACCTTGGCCGGTGCCTTCTTGGCTGGTGCCGGTGCGCTGCTTGCCGGGAATGCCTCGCGCAGTCGACGGGCGACCGGGGCTTCCACGGTGGATGAGGCGCTCTTGACGAACTCACCGAGTTCGCTGAGCTTGGCTAGAACTTCCTTGCTGGGTACGCCGAGCTCTTTCGCAAGCTCGTGAACGCGGGCCTTGCCTGCCACTGGACTCCTTCGTAACAGGACCGGCGGCAGCCCGCAGGTCCCGATTTAGGTGGGAAACGCAATCATTGGAGGCGCTTCATCGGGTGCTCATAGCTCGTCTTCTCACAATCGCTCTACGACCTCGTCGGCGGGAGCCGACTACAGGGTGCAGCGTCCATCTGGGTTTTGCTGGTAACGCAGCTAGCTGATTACTACGGTGAATCGCCGACCGGCTGCCCGGGCAACGATTCGACGAACTGCCGGACCGCCGCGGCATCGGGTTGCGCGCTGACTCGCAGCGCCCGCCCGTATGCCCGCCGATGCTCGGCACGTTCCACGCACTCGAGCGCGGGATGCAACCAAGCTCCCCGGCCGGGCGCGCGGCGTCGTGGATCGGGCAGCACCACCCGGATCGGTTGATCGGCCGGAGCCGACCGATCGGGCGCTACACCTTGGGCCACGACAACGCGAAGCAAATCGGTGACCGATGCGCGCTGACGACAACCGATGCAGGTCCGAATTACCGGACCTGCGGGCCTGCTGTCGCCATCGAGCAGACGGCCGGACGCCAGTCTACTCCCCGCCTTCACCAGAATTGTCCACCCGAGGCAATGGGTGGATGTCGACCGGCGGCGCCGGGTCGCCATCGGCGTCGGCGACCGCTTCGGCCGCAGGCTCGGCGGCTGCTTCGGCATCGGAGTGGATATCGATCCGCCAGCCGGTCAACCGGGCAGCCAGCCGGGCGTTCTGCCCCTCCCGGCCGATGGCCAGCGACAGCTGGTAGTCAGGCACCACGACCCGGGCCGCCTTGGCGGCCAGGTCGACCACCGTCACCTCGCGCGCGCTGGCCGGTGACAGCGCGTTGCCGACGAAGGTTGCCGGGTCGTCGTCGTAGTCGATGATGTCGATCTTCTCGCCGTGCAACTCGGCGACCACGTTGCGCACCCGCTGGCCCATCGGGCCGATGCAGGCGCCCTTGGCATTCAAGCCATCGACGGTGGACCGGACCGCGATCTTGGTCCGGTGACCGGACTCGCGGGCGACCGCCATGATCTCGACGCTGCCATCGGCGATCTCTGGCACCTCCAGCGCGAACAGCTTCTTGACCAGGCTCGGGTGGGTGCGGCTGAGGGTGATCTGCAACCCGCGCATGCCACGCGCGACCGAGACCACGTAGCACTTGATCCGGGTGCCGTGGTCATAGACCTCGCCGGGCACCTGCTCGGACTGCGGTAGCACCGCCTCGACCTTGCCCAGGGTGACCAGCACCATGCCGCGCTGCGCGGCCTGCGCATCGGCGGAGATGATGCCGGTGACGATGTCGCCCTCGTGGCCGGAGTACTCGCCGTAGGTGTGATCGTGCTCGGCGTCGCGCAACCGCTGCATGATCACCTGCTTGGCGGTCATCGCAGCGATCCGGCCGAAGTCGGTCGGGGTGTCGTCGAACTCCTCGATCAGCTCGCCCTCGGGTGAGTATTCGGCTGCCCACACGGTGACGAGGCCGGTCTTGCTATCGATCTCGACCCGGGCATGGGGCATCGGGTGGTTGGTGTGCCGGTACGCCGACAGCAGCGCGGTTTCCAGCGCCTGCATCACCGTTTCGAAGGAGATTTCCTTCTCCCGCTCGATGCTGCGCAGGGCAGCGATATCGACCGTGACCATGTCAGGCCTCCTCTTCTTCCCGGTCTGGTTCGCCGGGCGCTGGTCCACCGGGCTTGGAAAACTCGATCTGGACCCGACCGGGCCCGACTCGCTGCCAGGCCAGCAGCACCTGCTCACCATCGACGTCCAGGCCGAGCCCGTCCGGTTCGGCTGAGCGCACCCGGCCGGTCAGCGTTGGCTGGCCGCCGGCCTCGGTGACCGGCACCTCGACCAGCCGGCCGATTGCCCGCCGCCAGTGCCGGTGTTCGGTAAGTGGACGATCCACGCCCGGTGAGCTGACTTCCAGCACGTACGGGCCGGCGAAGCTCGGCGCTGCGGCTGTCTCGTCGTCCAGTGCTTCGGAGATGGCCCGTGACAGCTCAGCGACCGCGTCCAGGTCGATCCCGTCATCGCCGTCCACCGTGATCCGGATCAGGCTGCGGCGGCCCGCCGCCGACACCGACAACTCTTCCAAGTCGTAGCCTTCGGCCGAAATCACCGGCCGGAGCAGTTCCTCCAGCTGTTGCCGTTGCGGTGACCGGGCAGTCATGTCAGGCGCTCCCGTCGGTGTCCAGTTGTGGCGTGCCGACTCGGCACGCGGTCATTGGCCGGGCCAGCTAACTCCCCGGCGTCCGGCAACTCGACTGCAGCTTACCGGCATCTGAAAGACTGCTCATCCCATGGCTGAGATCCCGCGTCGAGCGCTGCTGAGCGGCACGCTGCTGGTTACCGGAGCCGGCCTCGGCGCGCTGCTCGGCCTGACCCGGACCGTCCACCACAAGCGAGCCGTGCCGCCACCGGCACCGCCGGCCGCGCTGACCACCGCGCTGCAGCACCAGCGCAGCTTGCAGGACGGCTATGACCGGCTGAGCGCGGCGAACCCATCCGGGCCGGCCTACCTTGCCGGGCTGCGTTCGGACGTGCATGCCCACGGGGACGCATTGCGAGCCCTGCTGGAGCGCTATCCGGGCTGGCGACTCAGCCAGGCTGCCGGCACGGCCCAGCCAAGCCCGAGCAGTCCGGCGGCGCCCTCGAGCCTCGCTGCGCTGGCCTCGGCCAGCCGGTCAACGTCGGCTGCCCTCACCAGCGCCTGCCGTGGCTGGCCGGCCGGCGAGCCGAACGCGGCCCAGGTGTTGCCGGTACTGGGCAGCATCGCGGCCGCGTTGAGCACGCACGCCCTGGTGCTGGCGCAGCCATGAGCAGCCCGGTCGACCCGAGCACCGAGGCGCTGCAGCAGCTGCTGGCTGCCCAACACGCCGCGATTTACGGTTACCCGCTGATCGGCAGCCGGTTGACCGACCAGACCCAGATCGATCGGGCCCGCACGCTGGAAGCGGCGCACCTGCTGACCCGGGACGCGTTGCGCGGCCAGCTTGCCAGCCGGGGCGCCAGCCCGGTCGCGGCCCAGGCCAGCTATCAGCCGGTCGAGCCGATCACCGATCCGGCCGGTGCCCAGCGCTGGGCCATCCAGCTGGAAGCTGCCTGCGCGGCCGGCTACCGCTACCTGCTGTCGAGCACCGGGGCCAGCACCGGCCAGCTGCGCGGACAGGCTTTGGCCGGGCTGGTCAGCGCTGCCGAGGATGGCACCCGCTGGCGGTTGCTGGTCGAGCCGAGCACGCCCACCGTCCCGTTCCCAGGCCTGTGATCGCTTACCGGCTGACGCCAGGCCGGCTCAGCTGCCGAAGCGCCAGCTGTCCACCAGCGGCAGCAGGTCGCCGAGGGAGTTGATCACTGCGTCCGGCACCGCGTTGTGCGCCCCGATCTGGCGCTCGGGAATCTCGCTGTGCGGCAGGTGGACGGCCTTCATGCCAGCGCCGTGCGCGCCGTGGATGTCGTCGAAGAGCCGGTCCCCGACGTAGACAGCGCTGGCCGGATCGGCCACGCCGACCGCTGCCATCGCCGCCCGGAACGCCTCCGGATGGGGCTTGGCGTAGGCGATCTCGCTGCTGTAGACGGCCGCGTCGATCAGGTGGGCCACCCCGTCGCGATCGAAGATCTGCTGGTGGCGAGCCCGGGGCCAGGACGTGTTGGACAGCACCCCGACCCGGATGCCGCGAGCGCGCAGGCCGGCGAACAGGTCCGGGACGGCCGGGTCGGTGAAGCTGTGCTCGTCCCAGAACGCGTGGTAGGCCGCGAGCGCCTCAGCGGTGGGGCTGAAACCGGCCCGGGCGAACACGTCGTCCAGGCTGAAGCTCAGGTGCTGATCACGGGACCGGTCCCAGAAGTAGTTCTCGGCCGCGACCAGCCGGC
>JBDSAN010000236.1:0-5067 GCA_039922115.1 Jatrophihabitantaceae bacterium | reverse complement strand
GGCGCAGCCGGGTGAGGCGCAGGGTCGCGCCGTAGGTGTCGGCCAGGGCCTTGAACTCGTCGAGCTGACCGATGTTCTGACGGGTGCAGACGACCGAGATCTTGGCGTCCTCGAACCCCGCTGCCTGGAGGTTCTGCAGCGCCGTGATGGCGGTGTCGTAGGAGCCCGGCCCGCGGACGTAGTCGTTGACCTCGGCGGTCGCACCGTCGAGGGAGATCTGCACGTCGACGTAGCCACCGCACGCGGGCGAGGCGAGGAATGCGGCGCGCTCGGGGTCGAGCCGCACCCCGTTGGTGGAGAACTTCACGCCGACCTGGTGGTTGACGGCGTACTCCAGCAGGTGCCAGAAGTCGGGTCGGATCGTCGGCTCGCCGCCGCCGATGTTGACGTAGAAGACCTGCATCCGCTGCAGCTCGTCGATGACGGCCTCGCACTGCTCGGTGCTCAGCTCGTCGGGGTCGCGGCGCCCCGATGAGGACAGGCAGTGCGCGCACTCCAGGTTGCAGGCATAGGTGAGCTCCCAGGTCAGGCAGATCGGCGCGTCCAGGCCGTACTGGAACTGCTCGACCAGCGGCAGCGTGGCGCTCATGTGCTGCTCGCGGCGGGCTTGCGGGGTTGGATCATGTCCGAATCGGCCAATCGGGTCAGGGCCTGCTGGTAGGCGGGCAGGTCAGCAGGCGCGATCCCGGCGGCCAGGCAGGCGGCCCGAGCGCTCGGCTGGTCGGCCAGCTGCTGGACGACGCTGAGCAGCTGCGGGCTCTTGAGGAACGACAGCGTGCGGGTGCCGAAGTGATACAGCAGCGCGCCGAACCGTTCCGGCCGGACCGCTACCTGGGGATGCAGCGTCCACGCAGCGGCGAGGTCGAATGTCGCGGCCACGCCCGGGGCACCGAGCTCGAGGTCAGTAGACACCGCACATACCGTCGATGGAGACCTCCTCGACCAGCAGGTCCTCGGTCAGCGGTTCCTCGGCCGGGTTGCCGACCGGAGCGGCCGAATCGGGGACGGGCAGCGCGATGGCAGGATCGGCAGTCATGGATTCTCCTTGGAAAGAGCCAGGTATCTGATTTGGCACCAGGTGTCAGAATTCTGTTGACGCTAGCTGCACGGCGTGCCATAAATCAATACCCAACGGATAGGGTCGGCCGCATGAACGAACAGGTAGCGCCTGCCGAGCCAGCGGGCAGCCGGCGCGGCCGGCCACCGAGCACCAGTGCCCGCGAGCTTGAGCTGATCGGGTTGCGGCTGTTCGTCGAGCTGGGCTTCGACAACACCACCATCGACCGGATCGCGGCCGAGGCCGGGGTCAGCCGGCGAACCTTCTTCCGGTACTTCGATTCCAAGGCCGGGGTGCTGTGGAACGCCTTCGACGCCGAGGTGGCCAACCTGCACCGGTTGCTGGCCGAATCCGACGAGCGCCTGCCGATCATGCAGGCGGTCCGGCTGGCGGTGCTGGCAGCCAACCACTACCGGGCCGAGGACGTGCCAGAATTGCGTTCCCGCATCGAGCTGATCGGCACCGTGCCGGAACTGGCAGCCACCGCCGCGATGCACTACGACGCGTGGGAGCGCGCGATCAGCTCCTTCGTCGCCCAGCGAACCGGCAAGGATCCGCAGTCGCTGTACGCGATGGCTGTTGGACGGACCACCCTGGCAGCCTGCCGGGCCGCCTTCGACCGCTGGGTGCTGCGCGCCGATGCCGACCTGACCGCCTACCTGAACAGCGCGTTGAACTCGCTGGCGAGTGGCTTCAGCGACCCGAACGTCGATGACCCGGACCTGAGCCCAGCAACCAGCCGTTAACCGCGAAGGCGGGGTGCCAGCCGTTCCAGCTGGCTGACGTGCGCCGGGGTGAGTTCGGCCAGCTCGCAGACGCCGAGCAACCGCATGGTCCGTTCCAGCTGGCTGGTCAGGATCTCGATGGCACGATCGACGCCGGGCCGCCCGCCTGCCATCAGGCCGTACAGGTAGGCCCGTCCGATCAGGGTGAACCGGGCACCGTGGGCGTAGGCGGCCACGATATCCGCGCCGTTCATGATGCCGGTATCCAGCATCACCTCGGTATCGGCGCCCACCTCGCGAACCACTTCAGGCAGCAAGTGAAACGGGATCGGCGCCCGGTCGAGCTGCCGGCCGCCGTGGTTGGACAGCACGATCCCGTCCACCCCGAGGTCGGTGACCGCCCGTGCATCGGCTACCGACTGGATGCCCTTGACCACCACCTTGCCCGGCCACTGCTGCTTGATCCAGACCAGGTCGGCCGGGCTGACGGTCGGATCGAACATGGTTTCCAGCAACTCGGCAACGGTGCCCGGCCAGCGATCCAGGCTGGCGAAGGCCAGCGGCTCGGTGGTGAGGAAGTTGATCCACCAGGCCGGCCGGAGCATCGCGTTGAACACGGTGGCTCGGGTGAGCCGGGGCGGGATGGTCATGCCGTTGCGGACATCGCGCAACCGGGCGCCGGCCACCGGCACGTCCACGGTGATCAGCAGCGTGTCGTAGCCGGCCTCGGCGGCCCGATGCACCAGCGCCATCGAGCGGTCGCGGTCATTCCACAGGTACAGCTGGAACCAGTTGCGCCCGTCCGGGTTGGCCGCGGCAACGTCCTCGATCGAGGTAGTGCCCATGGTTGACAGCGAGAACGGGATGCCGGCCGCACCGGCGGCGGCCGCACCGGCCCGCTCGCCCTCGGTCTGCATCATCCGGGTGAACCCGGTCGGCGCGATCCCGAACGGCAGCCCGGACGGCCCACCGAGAATCTCGACGGCGGTGTTCACCTTCGACACGTCTCGCAGCACTCGCGGGTGAAACTCCACGTCGGCGAAGGCCTGCCGGGCCCGGGCGAGCGACACCTCGCCCTCGGCCGCGCCGTCGGTGTAGTCGAAGGCTGCCTTGGGCGTGCGACGCTTGGCGATCGCGCGCAGGTCCTCGATGGTCAGGGCCGCGGCCAGCCGGCGCTTGCGCGCGTTGAATTCCGGACGGCCGAACCGCAGCAACGGCCGCAGGTCGCGGGCCTTCGGAATCCTGCGGTCGGTCATGAGCCCTCCGGGCGATAGGTGATCCTGGATTGATTCTCACGCAGCAATCGCCGGATCGCGAACAGGTCGCCGGAGATTATCCCGTGGGTGCGGGCCTGGACCAGGATGTTGCCCAGCGCGGTGGCCTCCACCGGGCCGGCCACCACCGGTAATCCGCTGGCGTCGGCGGTGAGTTGGCACAGCAGCTTGTTGCGAGAACCGCCGCCGACCAGGTGGACTACGTCGATCCGCTTGCCCGACAGCCGCGCCGCCTCGCCGATCGAGGCGGCAAAGGCCTGGGCCAGGCTGTCCAGCACGCACCGGACGTACTCGGGCGGGCTGGTCGGGGCCGGCACTCCGCGGGCCCGGCAGGCCGCCTCGATCCGGGCCGGCATGTCCCCCGGCGGCAGGAAGGACGGGTCGTTCACGTCGATCACCGGGCCGCCGGCCGGCAGCTCAGCGGCCGCTGCCAGCAGCGCGTCCAGGTCGGCGGCGCTGCCGGCCAGCTGCCAGCAGCGCAGGCATTCCTGCAGCAACCACAGGCCCATCACGTTGCGCAGGTAGCGGACGGTGCCGTCCAGGCCCCGCTCGTTGGTGAAATTTGCCAGCCGGCCCTGCTCGGTCAGCACCGGTCGGTCGAGCTCAACCCCGACCAATCCCCAGGTACCGCAGGAGATATAGCCGAAGTGCTCGTCGGCTGCCGGCACCCCGACGACCGCCGAGGCGGTGTCGTGCGAGCCGACCGTGCTGAGCAGCGTCGAGGCGGTCAGCCCGGTTTCGGCCCGTACCGCCGGCGACAGCGGGCCGATCAGGGTGCCCGGCGCCACCAGCTCCGGTAGCAGGCCAGCCGGAAGGTCCAGCAATTCCAGCAGCTTCGCCGACCAGCCGGCGGTGCTGGCCTCGACCAGGCCGGTGGTCGAGGCGTTGGTCAGCTCGGCCAGCCGGTGCCCGCTGAGCCAGTACCCGATCAGGTCCGGGATCAGCAGCGCCGAAGCGGCACCGGCCAGCTGATCGCGATCGGCCCGCAGCTGGTACAGCGTGTTGAACGGCAGGTGCTGCAACCCGTTGATCCGGTACAGCTCGGCGGGCTCGATCCGATCGTGCACGGCCCGCACACCGGCGGCGTTGCGCGCGTCCCGGTAGTGATAGGGATTGCCGATCAGCCGGCCGACCTGGTCGAGCAGGCCGTAGTCGACCGCCCAGCTGTCCACCGCGATCCCGAGCAGTCCCGGATGTTGCGCGGCTGCCGCCCTGATACCGGCCAGCACCTCGGTGTACAGGCCCAGCACGTCCCAGTGCAGGCCGTCCGGCAGCGCCACCGGACCGTTGCCGAACCGCGAGATCTCGGTGAGCTCGACGCCGGCCGGCCCGACCCGGCCCAGCATCACCCGGCCGCTGGAGGCACCGAGATCTGCCGCGAGAAAGCTACCGGTCGACATTCGATCAGCGCAGGAAGGCCGCGGCAACCCCGGCGTCAACCGGGATATGCAGGCCGGTGGTGAGCGACAGGTCGCCGCCGGTCAGCGCGAACACCGCGTCGGCTACGTGCTCGGGCAGCACCTCGCGTTGCAGCAGCGTGCGCTTGGCATAGAACGCACCTAGATCCTGCTCGGCGACGCCGTAGACCGCGGCCCGCTGGGCACCCCAGCCACCGGCGAAGATGCCGGAACCGCGGACCACGCCGTCGGGGTTGATGCCGTTGACCCTGATCCCGTGCCCGCCCAGCTCGGCGGCGAGCAGCCGGACCTGGTGGGCCTGGTCGGCCTTGGCCGCACCGTAGGCGACGTTGTTCGGACCCGCGAACAGCGAGTTCTTGCTTGAGATATATACGATATCGCCTCCCATGCCCTGAGCGATCAGAATGCGGGCAGCCTCCCGCGCGACCAGGAACGAGCCCTTGGCCATCACGTCGTGCTGCAGATCCCAGTCAGCCTCGGTGGTTTCCAGCAAGGGCTTGGAGATGGACAGGCCCGCGTTGTTCACCACCAGGTCCACCCCGCCGAAGGCGAGTACGGCCGAGCGCAGCGCACCAGCAACCGCCGCCGAGTCC
>JBDSAN010000235.1:0-2518 GCA_039922115.1 Jatrophihabitantaceae bacterium | reverse complement strand
GCCGGGCGTCAACGAGCTGGTGCGGGTCTACATCGCCCAGAAGCGCAAGATCCAGGACGGCGACAAGCTCGCCGGCCGGCACGGTAACAAGGGCGTCATCGCCAAGATCCTGCCGCCGGAGGACATGCCGTTCCTCAAGGACGGAACTCCGGTCGACATCGTGCTCAACCCGCTCGGTGTGCCGTCCCGGATGAACGTCGGGCAGGTGCTGGAAACTCACCTCGGCTGGGTCGCCAAGACCGGCTGGCAGGTCGAAGGCACTCCGGATTGGGCAGCTCGGCTGCCCGAGCCAGCACGGCGCGGTACTCCTGGCACCAACGTCGCGACGCCGGTTTTCGACGGCGCCCGGGAAGAAGAGATCACCGGCCTGCTCGACTCGACCCAGCGGACCCGTGACGGCGATCAGCTGATCAACCGGACCGGCAAGGCGCAGCTGACCGATGGCCGCTCCGGCGAGCCGTTCCCGGAGCCGATCTCGGTCGGTTACGTCTACATCCTGAAGCTGCTGCACCTGGTCGATGACAAGATCCACGCCCGGTCCACCGGCCCGTACTCGATGATCACCCAGCAGCCGTTGGGTGGTAAGGCGCAGTTCGGTGGTCAGCGCTTCGGTGAGATGGAGTGCTGGGCGATGCAGGCCTACGGTGCGGCCTACGCACTGCAGGAACTGCTCACCATCAAGTCCGACGACATCCTCGGCCGGGTCAAGGTGTACGAGGCCATCGTCAAGGGCGAGAACATCCCCGAGCCGGGCATTCCCGAGTCGTTCAAGGTGCTGCTGAAGGAACTTCAGTCGCTGTGCCTGAACGTCGAGGTGCTGTCCAGCGATGGGGTGGCCGTCGAGATGCGTGACACCGACGACGATGTCTTCCGGGCCGCGGAAGAACTGGGAATCGACCTGTCCCGGCGTGAGCCGAGCAGCGTCGAAGAGGTCTAGCGCTTTGGCACGTGCCCGCCGGAATCCGGCGGGCACGGTTCAAGTGCCCAGCATGCAACAAAACCTGAGTTAGCAGAGCACAGAAGGTAGGAACCTTGCTCGACGTCAACGTCTTCGACGAGCTGCGTATCGGCCTGGCCACCGCTGATGACATCCGTCAGTGGTCACATGGCGAGGTCAAGAAGCCCGAGACCATCAACTACCGGACTCTCAAGCCTGAGAAGGACGGCCTGTTCTGCGAGAAGATCTTCGGTCCGACCCGGGACTGGGAGTGCTACTGCGGTAAGTACAAGCGGGTGCGCTTCAAGGGCATCATCTGCGAGCGCTGTGGCGTCGAGGTAACTCGCGCCAAGGTCCGCCGCGAGCGGATGGGCCACATCGAGCTGGCCGCGCCGGTGACCCACATCTGGTACTTCAAGGGTGTGCCGTCCAGGCTGGGTTACCTGCTCGACCTGGCACCGAAGGATCTCGAGAAGATCATCTACTTCGCCGCTTACCTGATCACCAAGGTCGACACCGAGACCCGGCACCGCGACCTGCCGACGCTCGAGGCTGAGATCAGCGCGGAGAAGTCCACGCTGGAGAAGCGCCGGGACGCCGATATTGAGGCGCGCGCGAAGAAGCTCGAAACCGACCTGGCTGAGCTTGAGGCCGAGGGCGCCAAGAGCGATGTCCGCCGCAAGGTGCGCGAGGGTGGCGAGCGCGAGATGCGCCAGCTGCGCGACCGGGCCCAGCGCGAGATCGACCGGCTCGACGAGGTGATGGACACCTTCCGCAAGCTGGACGTCAAGCAGCTGATCAGCGACGAGATGCTCTACCGTGAGCTGCGCGACCGGTTCGGCGACTACTTCGAGGGTGGCATGGGCGCTGAGTCCCTGCAGACCCTGATCGCCGGCTTCGATCTCAACGCCGAGGCTGAACTGCTGCGCGAGACGATCCGCTCCGGCAAGGGCCAGAAGAAGATCCGGGCGCTCAAGCGGCTTCGGGTGGTTGCCTCGTTCCTCAACACCAGCAACTCCCCGCAGGGCATGGTGCTCGACTGCGTCCCGGTGATTCCGCCGGACCTGCGCCCGATGGTGCAGCTCGACGGTGGCCGGTTTGCCACCTCCGACCTGAACGACCTGTACCGGCGCGTGATCAACCGCAACAACCGGCTCAAGCGACTGATCGACCTCGGCGCTCCCGAGATCATCGTCAACAACGAGAAGCGGATGCTGCAGGAGTCCGTGGATGCGCTATTCGACAACGGCCGTCGCGGCCGTCCGGTCACCGGCCCGGGCAACCGGCCGCTGAAGTCGCTGTCCGATCTGCTCAAGGGCAAGCAGGGCCGGTTCCGGCAGAACCTGCTCGGCAAGCGCGTCGACTACTCCGGCCGTTCGGTCATCGTGGTCGGCCCGCAGCTCAAGTTGCACCAGTGCGGCCTGCCCAAGCAGATGGCACTCGAGCTGTTCAAGCCGTTCGTGATGAAGCGCCTGGTTGACCTCAGCCACGCGCAGAACATCAAGTCGGCCAAGCGCATGGTCGAGCGCGCGCGCCCGGTGGTGTGGGATGTCCTCGAAGAGGTCATCCGCGAGCACCCGG
>JBDSAN010000234.1:0-4084 GCA_039922115.1 Jatrophihabitantaceae bacterium | reverse complement strand
GGCCCAGGAGAATTGCGCGAACCCGTCACCCCAGGGCGTCGCCGGTCCGACCGGTGTGTAGTTGCCGGGCTGGGTGCCGTTCGGGAGACTGAGCGCGGGCCGGACGAGGAACGCGTACGGCGGCTGGCCGACCTCGGCCGGGAATGCGAACACTAGCTCGACCGTGCTCGTGCTCCACCCCGGCGGGACCGGGTACCGGGGCAGGCGTACCCAGGTGCGGCCGTCCGCGTCGCGGGTTTCGAGGTCGGGGAACTCGGCGCGCAGGAGGTCGAGCTCAGCTGCGAGCCGGATCGGGTCGTACACCGCCCTAGCCCCGCTGGAACCGGATCTTCTTGGCGAAGCCCTTACCGGGCTTGAGCTCGATGATCGCGTTCTCGGCCAGCGTCGTCTCGGTCATGGTCTTCAGATCGACCTCGACCACCTGCTGCTGCGCCTCCCAGCCTGCCAGCGTCCGCAGCTGGGAGACGGTGATCTCCGGCTCCGGCCACGGGAAGTCCGTGCTCTCGATGTCGATGAGGTACTTCTCGTGCTTCTGTTCTGCTGCGGTCACGCTGACCTCCGCGAGTCGGGCGCCGATCAGACCAATCGGCGCTACCCTTTACCTATCCTGTAAACACCAGGGTAGCACCTTCCATCGCGAAGCGTTTACCAATTCGGTAAAGAGGTCAGAGTGCGTGTCGTGTTCGCGGACGAGCGGGTCCACCGCCTCTGTTCCGAGCCGGCCCGCGCGGCTGCGTTCTGGGGAGCCAGCTGGGCGGGGCTGATGATCTGCCTGGCACTGTTGGTCGACTCGGCTGACTTCGCGCATCTACGGACCTGGCACGCTTTGGATATCCGGCCGGCAGGGGGCCGGATACGCGTGGCGCACCGCGACGCCGTGCTCATACTCGTGCCGATCGCCGATGACGGAACCGCTCTGGACCTGACTGAGGAGGAAGCCATGACCGCTCTCGACCCGATCCGAACCGCTCAGGTCGTCGACATCGCCTGTGGCGCGACGTCTGTCTCGGGTACGCGGGAGGGTTGATGCCGCCTCACACACGAGCCAGCGAGCTTCCGTCAGATCAAGCCCGCGCGGCCCACGTCGAGTTCCAGCCCGAATGGGCGGTCGCACCGGGCACACTGCTGCGCGCCGAGCTCGACGCCCGCGGCATGACCCAGACCGACCTCGCCGCCCGTACCCAGCTGACCGAAAAGCACGTCAGCCAGGTCATGACCGGCACCGTCACCCTGAGCGCCGATGTCGCACTTGCCTTCGAACGATCCCTCGGCGTGCCGGCACGCACCCTGCTCCTTGCCGAAGCCCGCCACCAAGCCGAAGAGTCCGGTCAAACCGCCTTCCGTGAACTCGCACAGCACGAATCGTGGGCCCGCCACTTCCCGATCACCGTTCTCAAGAAGAACGGATATCTCCAAGGCAACGAACGAGGAGGGCAGCTAGTCGACTGCATCCTGCGGTTCTTCGGTGTGGCCGAGCCCAAGGCATTCGAAGAGGTCAGCCTGGCCGGTATCAGTGGGTTCCGACGAGCACAACACCTACAAGTCAACGAGTACGCAACCGCGACCTGGCTACGTCTGGGCGAATTACAAACCGCCCGACACCACCTCCCGCCCTTCAGCGCGGACCGACTGCGACGCAGCCTGTCCACACTGCGCGCACTGACCAGCCAACCCGACGGCGAGGCGTTCACCCTAGCCCGCCGTCAGCTCGCCAGCTGCGGCGTCGCGCTCGCGTTCGTCGACGGAGTCAACGAAAGCCGCGCCTGGGGAGCCACCCGGTGGGTCACCGCGTCCCGTCCCGTAATCGTCCTTTCAGATCGCTACCCATTCCGCGACAGTCTTTGGTTCAGCCTGATGCACGAGATCGGCCACGTCCTCCGGCACCCCAAACGACGAACGTTCGTCAATCTGGCGGACGACGGCGACGACAACGACGGGCTCGAAGCCGAAGCCAACGACTTCGCAGCAGAAACGCTGGTGCCGTCCGACTATCGCGACCAGCTCATGACTGTCACCTCTCAGCCCGAATTCGATGCGCTCGCCGCCCAGGTCGGCGTCGACGTCAGCATCGTTGCCGGACAGGCAGGCCATCGGACCGGCGATTGGCGAAGAGTCCAGCGACTTCGCAAGAAACTAGATGTACCAGCACTAGACCGCGCCGCTCACGCCCCGCTCGATGAGTCAGCACCCGCCTGACGTCGTACTGCCCTATCCCTGAGACACATGGTCGCGGTGCGCCGACGCCGGCCACCCCGGGTTGCTATGTTCGACGAATCTCGTCGGCTCAGGCTAGGGGTGGGAGGGCTCGGTTCGATTCCGGGCATCGCACTCACCGTCGTCGCCTTCGTCGTTCTCGCGCTAATACGGCAAGCAAGTCTGGTCCTAGTTCCAACCAACCCGGACGCCAGCACAGCAAAGAGAAAGAAGAAGGAGAGGCCGCCTATGGTTACCGCCCGTTCGTTGACAGCAAGTTCGCTCGAGACGGCGTGGGCGCTCGGCGTGAGCGTGTTGGCAGGTCCGCCACTCCTCACCTGAGCCGACGAGATTGGGTGGCGGTCTTCGAGATCAGAATTCAGACCGGTGAATCTCGGCGATGACGTCAGCGGCAGTCGAACCGGTGGTGAGTCCTGTGACAAGAACAGCGACCGCCTGTGCTGCCGGGCTTCGAGGCCTTGTATTAATCGACCTAGATGATAGCGCCGAGGAGATTTGAGCTCCTGACCCCCTCGAAGTCAACGAGGGAACGGGCGGCACACAACAGCAGATCGAAAGGCCCGGCCGACGCGCGCAGATTCGGCGATCTGCTCGATGGCGTGGTGCTCTGCTGCAGTATCGGCGTCGAACAGCGTTCCGATCGGGCAGTGGACCGCCTGTGCGATGGCAACCGCTATGCGCAGTGAGCAGGTCGTGCGGCGTCCGGTCGTGAGGTGGTTGACGGTGGAGTGGCTTAGGCCAGCGCGGCGGGCCACCTCGCGCTCCGACATGCGTGCGCTGTCTATGAAGGCCGCTAACACGAGCCGATTACGCAACCGCATCGCACGCCACCAGGGATCCGCAGTGTCGGGTCTCCCCCAAGGCTCGGCCACTAACTGGCCGCGTGCGGTCACGGTGCATAGCGTGAAAGGTTGTTCCGGGGGTGCGCTTGGCTGACGCGACGCCTGGCGACAGCCCGATCCAGGGTGCCGGCTGACGGGGTGTCACGGTGCCGATCCCGGTCGCGGACGCGGTCGGGTTACGTCCCGTTCGAGTTCTTCGGCTTGCCCGGCTGCTACGAGCAGTGCCGCTGCCAGTTGGCGGGCTGCGCCGGAGTGCATGAGGGCCACGGAGCGGCCGTCGATGTTGGGTGGTTCGTTGATAAGCCGTACCAGGTGCGGTGCGCCGAGGTCGGACCACTTCGCCGCCAGATCGATCGTGATGTCCACCGTTCTGCCCTGCTCACCCGTGGCAATGACCTCTCGGGCGATGGGCCGGGAGATGCAGTAGGCGCCGTGTCCGCGGCGGTCAAGGTCGAGGTCGCAGAACGGCGCGTGCCGGCGGCTCACCGGCGCGCCTGCGTTTCAACGCAGCGCAGGGGCTGGAAGCGCTTGGCGTCGGTCGCCGGGCGTCCCGGCCGGTGGTGGTTACTCTGTGCCATGGGTCGTACTCCTATGGATGTAGGTGTGCGATCAAGGCCTCGGTCGGTGTTCGCTGCACCGGCCGGGGCCGCCCTGGGCTACGCCAGCGGCGCGCAGGGCGATGTCATATTGGTCCGCTGCGGGACAGGTTCCTTCCTGTTGTTGTGGCGGTGCACGACCATACGCATCAACCCGCGATGCGGGAAGCGAGCGGCGCCATTGTCTCTTGTAGAAGAAGGGTATTGGAGCCCTGACCGCATCAGGCGCGGGCTCGGAGGCGGCCACACAACTGCTCGCGACACTCAAGGGGGCTGGGCCGCGCGGCGGTAGAGGCGGTCATGATTTCAGCGTTCGGGCGTCGGGGCATCGCGAGCGTTCGTCGCACATGAAGTCCCAGGACGATTCGTGTCCTCGCCGGGCCGGGATGGTGAATGGAAATCCGGATTGGGGTGCCAATCGGGTATCCAACC